>NZ_JAVMIP010000003.1 GCF_031729055.1 Pseudocalidococcus azoricus BACA0444
TTTACCCACTGTTGCTACTGTGCCAACTAGTCATGAAAAATGCTGTATTTAGAGCAGAAATGTTGAAAGCTTCAATAAAACTTTACAATTCAAGAGACGAGAATCTCTGGTTGCCAATCAAAGCTCCAATGAACGACCGAGCAATGACGGCTCAGTTCGAGTTGCAAATAACGTAGCTTATCTAACATTGTTCGAGCATATAAAATTGGTACATCTATTAACTCCAAAATTAAGTATGCAATCAGAATCATATAAATTTGCGTGTTGACTCCGTTGAGATTCTTAGTGATGAGTTGTTCTAACGATAAATGCATCTTCTGCGAACGAGCTTTGCCCTATAGTAATTTCCATAGATTTTCAATTCCCCAGCGATGCCGATACAATTCACTAATTTCTTCATTCTCAGGTTTGAAATATTCGTAGCCAGACGAAACTCGGCATCATTGTAAATATCATAGAATCGAATGACTCGATAGCAATTGTGATTTAGTTCCGTCTTCATATTGTTTTTAATTCGCACTAGAAATAGATGCTTTAGATGACTCAATTCATCCAGAAATTTCTAATCTGCAAACCCTCTATCCATTATGGTAACTATGTTTTTCGGAATCATCGTCAGGATTTGCTCGATAAATTTAATATCATTTTCTTGACCGAAGTTAATCACACAGTCACTCCTGACATTTTGAGTCAGGTTAAATCCATTCAGGAGCTTGACTTGATGATATCCTTGCGACCAAAAGAGTTGACTGGTTAGAGTAACTACGGTTGAGTCAATCGGGAATAACATCCACTTTGAATGTGAGTTTTTTCGCCTAACTCGCTGTATTAGTTGAGCATAAATTCGCCGAAATAGGCCATCATCACGAGTTTTATTTGCTTTTGAAAAGGTGGATATATCAACCTCAATTCCTGATTTATTTAAACGGTAAAATAAGGCTCGCATACTTGTTAAGCTTTGGTCTAAGATGTAGGTTAACCAGATTTTGAAAAATAGTTGAGAGTTGAGAACGGGGTAATCGTGACCGCTGAGTTGCTTGAGAATCGATTTGACAATGTTTGTAAATGATGCCATGATGAACTCACTATTTTTTGTTTATCTAAAGGGATAATACTTGATTTCTGCCCCTTTTTTTGTACTTTACTAACTTTCAACACTTCTGCCGGCCGCTATATCTCGCTCAATCTCACTGGCTTTAATTTGGACTATGCCCCTGCCAATTGCATCATCCCGAACGCCTAAAGATAGAGTGTGACGCTTACCAGAATGATGCCACCGTAACCGTAATAAACCTCGGTGATGCTCAATCGTAACTTTACTCATGGGAAACCTACGGGGGTAAAAATGGGGGTAAACTCAACGCCCAAATAACCCTTAAAAACCTTCTTTCGTTGGCTTATTGACAATGAAAAGTAGCCTTCAGAAGTGTCTTAAAACTCCCAAAAGCCTTATCTGTTATAGGTTCCCCAACCTATCGGGATGACAGGATTTGAACCTGCGACCCCTTCGTCCCGAACGAAGAGACATTAATTGCTAGAACCAATACCAGATAAGACTTATGAGCATTTTCAATAAAGCATCGGGGTAAATTTCGGGGTAAATCTTCAATCCCTACTGAACAATGTGGGTTTATTTCCAGGCCGGCCTGGAGGTATCAACTAAATCAGTTGTCGCACCCATAACAATCGAGCCAGGCCCGTCAACAGACTGCCACCTAGTAATGTCACCAGGCCAGCGACAAAGACCCATAACCTCCCATCAGTAGAGCGTTGCTGAGTCCGAAGCTCGTTAAGGTCATCTCGCAATCCTTTCAATTCCGCTTGCATCACCTTGACCTCTACGGTTAATGACTGAACATCAGACTTAACCGACTTCATATCGCCTTGGACTTCCTTCAGAACATCAAGAATCTGTCTGGCTTCACTGGCTGTTATCGGTTCACTCATTAGCCTTCTCCCTTGGGTTTTCGCCCGCGCTTAGGTTTTGTCTCAACATCCCCAGGCCCGCTAGTTGCTCCCAAATTGAGAACATCATCACCAGACCCATTAGTGGTATCCAGGCCAGGAGTCGGTGACACCACGCTAGTGGCCTGGGGAGCATTGCCCATCAATTCCCGCTGTGCAGCTTCAGCGATGACACGCCGTACCCACGGAACGCGTTCTTTAGGCGGAAGATTGAACACCGCTTTATCAATGTCTATAGGGAGCTTAACCCCCAGTACCCTACTGGATAGAGGTTGAGACACTTCCCCAAACGCCTTAAACTGCTTTGCCTTAAATTCTGGGGTCTGAACCGGATTAGGATTACCCTTCATTCTTCCCTGTTAACTCTACATCTTAAAACTATATCACGGGGTTAACTGGGATAAGAGAAACTTATTAAGGTTCACGGTTAACTGGGTATATTAAAATCATAGAGGGAGGGCACTACCGCCAAGTCTCACCTTCCCAGGCGTTGGATAATAGGGGGATGAACTGTCCAGATTGCAAATCCACCCAAATCAGTAAATGCCTTAACTGTGGCCGTCAGTTTATCGACTCCTACTCTCCCAAAGGCTATCCCAATACTGTTAAAGAACACCGCTTAAAACTCTATGTCAATGGTCTGGGGTTTCGAGCAATTGAGTGATGCACCGGTGTCAATCATAATACTGTCATTGATTGGGTGAGAACGCTGGGACAAATCCTTCCTAACGCACCGGAGAGTGAGGACTGTCCAGTCATTGCCCAAGTAGATGAATTAGAAACATTTGTGGGTTCAAAAAAAACAAAATTTGGCTATGGACGGCAGTAAATGCCGATGAAGCTGGGATTTTGGCCCGGGTCTTAGCTCGTCTTAATGCTGAGACGTTTTGGAAATTATGGTTAGTACTCCGGTGTTGGCAGTGTTTCTTATACATTACCGATCGGTATCCCGTTCATCCTGGTAGTGGGTCAGTTTGAATGTAACGAATTATTGCAATCAAGCCAGAGTGCTTATGATAATCTGGCAATATGCCAAAACGCTCAAGCAACCCTCGTGACTTAAATCAATTAGCTGCCTACATCGTAGAGCAAGCTACATCCGATACTGCCCCAGAATTGCCACAAACAGAACAGCCACAAGAATCAGATAAGAATCCTGCTGCTGTAGCACTGGGTCGGCTGGGTGGTCTAAAAGGTGGCAAAGCCAGGGCAGAAAAGCTTAATCCAGAAGAAAGAAGTGCAATTGCGAAAAAAGCTGCTGAGGCTAGGTGGAACAAAAGCAAGGAATAGCAATTTATGTCTTTTGTGCAAATGCATCTAAAAAGCTATAAACATTAGTCTTTCTGTTTGATACATTTTTTGTTTCTTCGTAATCAAAATCAACCGGATCATCTATGTCAATAGTATTCCTGGTTTTGAATTCATCTTTCAGATCGATTACTTTTGATTTCTCTTGTTCAAAAGAACTTAAATACCCATCAGGCAGCCCTGCAATCTGTTCAATATCAGAAAAATGTAAGCAAAAGTTATTGTAAACATCTTGTGGAGACTGAGTTCTTGTTTCTAAGACAATTTTGAACGCATCCTTGATTAAGCGCGGCTCTTCACAGATAAGTTCATTATCAAGAGGCTCATTTTTTCTCCATCCATTTCGACTAATAGTTCTTTGTAGAGGAGCCATTTCTACTACACCAGCAATGTCTGGTTTGCTTGCCCTTTGCACTTGAGAAGCAACTGAAACCTTCCATTTTCTCTTAAGATTAATAAATTCGCCAATGCTATATCTCTTTACTTCATTTTTAAATGCAGGCGTAGGGAACAAAAATTCAAAAGCAAACTGATTTGCTTGATATTCGAGCAAGCCATGAAAAACTTCACTTTTAACAATTTCTTTAGGTATCTTCCTATGAAGAACAATATGCCCTAATTCATGAGCAGCATCAAATCTTTGCCTAACAGCAGAGCCTTTGTCCGACCCTATGATGATTTGAAAATAACGCCCTTCAATATTTTGAGAAAAAGCGTCTAATTTATCGCAACCAAAAGGGAATTTTCCTACAAATATTCCATTGTTTTCTAACAAATAAATGACATTACTAATTGGGCCTAAATTCAGTCCCCAATATTTTCTAGTTTTTTGAGAAATTTCCTCTATTTGCTTTTCATCTATTTCTGTCGGATCTGATGGAACGTCAAATAATGGAATATTTGAGGGAGGAAAACTAACAAAACGATCAAGATAAAAAACCATAGAAGAAAAAATTCTATGCTTTTCCTCTGCTGCTTCACGAGCCATCTTTAACTTAGAAAAATAAGATCGATAAAATAATGGACTGTTCGATTTAGGTAAATATATTGAGTTGTTAACAAAAAAGCTCAAAGGCAAATTTAATACTTGGCATATTTGTCCCATAATCTCAGGGCTAGGCGATCTTAAATTCTTTTCATATGCAGAAATTGATGACCTAGTAACTCCTATTTCATTCGCCAAGGTAATAGGCTTAATTCTTCTCAATCTTAGTGCTTGTGAAAGCTTCTCCCCCATGAATCCTGGCGTTCCTTTACTCATAATGCCCCCTTGCAATACATTGATTTTTAGCTGCTTTCACTAATATTATCGTCTTCTTTCTTTTCTTGTATTTCTGCTTTTATTATCTCATTTGTGTTGTCTTTCTTCAATATGATTTGTGTTGGATCGATAGTATTTTCTGAATACAAGTTTATTGATATATCTTTTGACTCAGAAACCCTGATATCTAGAAATTCACATTCAAATATAAAACCGGAATACATTAAATCAGGTAAAATAAGTTTTGTTTGATTTCTGAGGTTTAAAAAGCGAGGTATGCATAACGTCGCATAAAGTCTTTTATCAACAAAAGTACTATCTGGAAAGAGACTTGGTAATCCAATATCAATGTCTCTAAATAAACTTCCTTGACAAATCAGTTCCGTGATGTTCTTCGATGATTTATATTTATACATGGGATTCGATTTGGAGTAAAACTGTTTGTATTGAGTAAATCGGGACATTTCTCCATCTCTATCTCCAAAAGTATGCACAGTAAGAATTAAATTATCTGTAGATATTTTCATGTGATGGGAACCACCCTTTGTTTTGAATATTCCTGTCTTTAATCCTAGGTTTTGAGCAAGTGAAAAAATATCTGCTTCAATCAAGATTCTGCTGAGATTCCCTTGGGTAGCATTAATAACAAACTCCCGCCTTAAGCCAAGATTCTTCATAACGTCACTCCATCTTGATTTAGATGAATCAAGAATCCTTTTGACCCCTAGATCAAACTCAACTGGAAGTGACTGTTTATAAATTTCTAAAAACTGAGATGCCTCATCAATACTTTCTTCTTGTCCATTATTCTCAAACATAGTCATAAGCTAATCCCATATCCGCAAAGTATTGCCTACAACGCGCACCCAAAAACTACTGTTGACAAACCAAGTATGGTTGACTGCGCTATATGTCAACTATATTGGTACTTATTTAAGATTTTGTCAACTATGTACTTGACTTTACTTAACCAGTCAAGCAAAATGGTCAGTATGAATCAATTAGATACTAAGAAACGAGTTCAAGTGATTGCCTGTTTGGTAGAAGGCAACTCAATCCGTTCAACTGTTCGGATGACCGGAGTAGCAAAGAATACAGTAACTAAGTTGCTTGTAGATATTGGCAAGGTTTGTGCAGAGTACCAAGATGCCAATGTGAGACACCTAACCTGCAAACGTATTCGGTGTGATGAGATTTGGGCATTTGTTTATTCAAAGCAGAAAAACGTCCCAGAGGATAAGAAGGGTGAATTTGGCTATGGCGATGTTTATACCTGGACAGGTTTAGATGCTGATACAAAATTGATGGTTAGCTGGCTTGTCGGAAAGCGTGATGCCGCCTATGGAGAAGTTTTTATGCACGATTTGGCAGACCGTTTAACTCATAAAGTCCAACTCACTACAGATGGACATAAAGCTTATCTGGAAGCGGTAGAAAGTGCCTTTGGTGGCTCAATTGATTACGCCATGCTAATTAAGCTTTTTGGAACGCCGACAGAGGGTGATGTACGGTATAGCCCTAGTGTCTGCACAGGCACAAGAACTCAAGTGATTGTTGGACAGCCTGATGCCAAGTATATTGGCACTTCTTATGTAGAACGGCAAAATCTAACTATGAGAATGGGAATGCGGCGATTTACCCGCCTTACCAATGCTTTTTCAAAGAAAGTAGAAAATCTCGAACACGCTGTAGCTTTACACTTTATGTATTACAACTTTGTGCGGGTTCATCAAACCCTTAAGACAACTCCCGCTGTGGCGGCTGGTATCGCAGATTATGTCTGGTCAATCGCAGAGATTGTCTCTCTCCTTGAGAAATAGTCAAACTGACCCACTACCTTCATCCTTGCTGTATTGACGATTGTGACCATTTAGTGAGCAAAACCGCAATGACACGAGTGGAGGGAGAAAATAGTCGTTTAAGACATGACTTAGCCCGATTTCACCGCAAGACATTTTGTTACTCCAAGTCAGAAACACTACTAAAAGCATCTATCAGACTTTTACTTCACTACCTCAAGTTTGGCAGGATTCCAATATTCGGTTCCATCATCCCATGATTGTGCAACGCCGACTTTAAGCAGTTAGCCTCAGAAATAACATGAGCAAACAAGTTGATGAGTATCAAGATAGCATCTTACTTTATAAAGATGTACTTATCGTGCGGCATTTTAACCATGGGAAAAAACAACCTTGCACCTGTCTCCAATGCACATATAGCAATCCGTCTTCATTTGTGAGACTATGTGATCATCACTGCCCTTGATAAGGAGTAGCCCTTCTTTAAGCCTAGGGATAATTCAAAATTTATCAGACGCAAATAATCTTGGGCTAATCTCACGAATCATTACTGTTTACTATATAACCCGAAGGTCATGGGAAGCAGAATGTTCTCGAGCAGTCATTAAACCAACTTAACTCAGTTCAAAAATGTGTCGACAATACTCTTCCCGATAGTTCAATACTTATCAAGTAATAATATAATTATCGAGATGGCTCTTGCTTGGTTGAGAGACTATGGTAGTGATTGCTTGGCCGGGGAGGAATCAGAGAACTCCACCCGTTCAATTTTCAACTCCCGGCCTGAGCGAATATCCTCCATTGGTTGCCCACAATTTAGACAGGCATAGCGTTGACCCATTTCAGGAAAATATTCCTCCTGGCAGCGATGACAAAAAGCAATTAAGGGTGTTTCCATAATCACCAACTCAGCCCCAGCCAAGAAGGTATTTTCGGTCTGCACCTTAAAGGCAAATTGCAAACCCACTGGCTCAACACAGGTAAACTGACCCACGGTTAAATGGACTTTTGTAATTTTTGGTTGCCCAGGTTGTGCATCCCACCAATCTTTGACCGTCATGATCAAGGCTTTGGTCATATCTGTTTCATGCATGGGTCAACTATTCCCCGCAATTTGAGCCAGGATTTACGCCCAAGGCACATCCACATTCATATTGGCCTGAGCATAAATATAATCCGGCTTGGCCTGGCGTGGCAATTGTCCTGAAACCACCAAATGGGCCATGGCATCACAAATCACCCGCGTTGCCATCAAGGAGGTCATATCACTAATGTCATAGGGGGGCGAAACTTCGACCACTTCCATCCCACAAACTGGCGCATTCCGAATAATTTTACCCAGCAAATACAGGGCCTCTCGGGGTAATAAACCACCTGGTTCCGGCCAGCCCGTCCCAGGGACAAAACCAGCATCAATGCAATCAATATCAAAGCTAATCCAAACACAATCTGTGCCATCCAAGGCCCGTTCCAAGGCAAAATCGGCGGCGGCATCCAGGCCCATTTCCGTAATATCCGTTACCGTCAGGATATTTGTTGCCCGTTCTCGACAGACCTTGACCCCTTGCCGCGGCACTTGCCACCCGCCAATTCCCAACTGGACGAGATTCTTGGCCGGAGCATTAGCCATATTGGTGGCATGGAACCAAGGACAGGTATGCATCCGTTCATCCAGGTCGGTTTCTTGGGTATCCACATGGCGGTCAAAGTGAATAATGCCAATTTTCTTATCCCCTAAATGCCGACACACACCCCGCACTGTGGGAAAGCCAATGGAGTGATCGCCGCCCAAAATAATCGGAAACGCCCCAGAGGCAAAAATATGGGCGATGCCTTTGGAAATTTGGTCAAAGGATTTTTCATTATTGGCCGGAATTGTAAAAATATCGCCAACATCACAGAGGGTAATTTGCTCCCGCAGGTCAACCCCAAATTCAAAGTTGTAGGGCGTATAAAGGGCAGAAATCCGGCGAATCCCTTGGGGGCCAAACCGTGTTCCCGGCCGGTAGGTGGTGCCAGAATCGTGCGGGACACCCACAATCGCCACATCATAGTTACCAACTTGACGCACATCTTCTAAGTAGGGAGCTTTCAGAAAGGTGTTAATCCCGGCGAAGTGAGGCAGTTCCCCCCGGGAAAAGGTGGAAATGGTTCGGTCTTTAATACTTTCTGCGGCTTCCAGGCCAAACGCTAACCCCTGGGATACTTCCTGCTGCCAACCGGTCAGGGGTAAATGTCGTTCTTTTTCTAGGGCCTGTTGAGCCTCGGTTGGGGGATTAAACAGGGGAGATTCGCTACTCGAAGAAGTCATAGAAAGCAGTTGCCAGATCGAGGATAAGAAATTTTGTCTAGTGTTAAGAGCTACACTAGCAGCAATTTAGCAAATCGTGATTGATTAAGGCCAGACTCTCTTTGAGATTGGTATCTTGTTAGTGAATCTACCCTTTGACCACCCCCTAATTCTATGGCGTTACAGCATATTGTCTATGAAGAGGTCTTAGTCCGCTATACCGACCCTAACCAAGCAACCCATCTTTTGCGGCAATATCGCCCCTACTTGGAAACCATCCCCAGTATGCGCCGGCCAACGGAAAGCCTGATTACGATTCCCTTACCCATCGCCCAAATCCAACGCCAGAACCCCAATCAAAATGGCCAACGCCAGCAAAGTGTCACCGCCGTGCAACTCCCCTGTGAGCTGGTCTTTCTCATGTGTGACCCAGAGTGGCGAGTGAAGACCGATGTTGAGATTTTAATTTTCATCCATCGGCCTGGTGAACATTTTCCCGACCTGCTCAATCGCTGGCGACAAACCCAAGTTCTTTTACAGCGGGGGTATCACTGGGAAATGCCCCAACATCATCAGGATATTTTTAGTGAAGGAGCCGAGCGGCGATTACCCCTGTTTGTCTTGCTAGATTACAGCAGTGGCCGAATGCGGCGGGGAATGCAGGCGGCCCAGTTACCCTATGTTTGTTTACATCTGACCCAGTCCGACTTAGAGCAGGCCAAAAGCAAAGCAACCCAGGGATAGATGCTGCTTAAATCATTATTGTTGAGGTGGGGGATGCGGAACCGGGGACTTGAACCCCGAAGTCCTTTCGGACACTAGAACCTGAATCTAGCGCGTCTACCAATTCCGCCAGTTCCGCATAAGTTCATTGTTTTGCCCAGTCAGACACCAGGCCCCGTTTCATAGGCGGGATTACTATCTTCTCCCAGAAACAGGAACCACGTCAACTGTAAATTTACAGACTCCAGTAAAAACGAACATGACTATGCGGCTCTCAATCTGCTAGAATAAGCTTTGCTCAGTTGGAGAGATGGCTGAGTGGTCGAAAGCGGCAGATTGCTAATCTGTTGTACGGATCGAAAGGCCGTACCGAGGGTTCGAATCCCTCTCTCTCCGTTTTTCAGGGTTATCCGAGGTGGAGGAAATCTCCAAGTGGTGATTTGGGGTGGCGATTTTGGGCGTTGATCTACGGAGTTATGTCTATCTTGATTCCCTCCAATCTCAACACGCTGCCTACTTAGGAACCGTTGCTCAGGGGTATTTGCCGTTGCCAGGCGAAGCTTCATTATGGGTAGAAATTTCCCCAGGAATTGATATTAATCGGTTATTGGACATTGCCTTAAAAGCTGCAGTTGTCCGTCCAGGGGTGCTATTCATCGAACGGTTATATGGCCTGTTGGAAGTTCATGCCAGCAGTCAGGGGGAGGTGAAGGCCGCCGGTCAAGCCATTTTAGATGCCATTGGTGCTAGGCCGAGGGACTCCTTGCGCCCTAGGATCATCTCTAGTCAAGTGATTCGGAATCTTGATGCCCACCACACCCAACTGATTAACCGTTCCCGGCGGGGGAATATGATTCTTTCTGGACAAACTCTCTATGTTTTTGAAGTTGAACCGGCGGCCTATGCGGCCCTGGCGGCCAATGAAGCTGAAAAAGCAGCCCTGATTAATATTTTGCAAGTCTCTGCGGTCGGAAGTTTTGGGCGATTATTTTTAGGTGGGGCAGAACGGGATATTTTAGCGGCACAGCGGGCCGTCCAGGCCGTGATGGAGTCATTACCGGGGCGAGATTTACTATTGCCTGGCCGACAGGAGTAACTATGGCCAATTCAGAACACCTGGCCCTGCTCCAATATGGGGTTAAGGCTTGGCAGGCCTGGCGGGTTCGTTGTCCTCAAGTGATTCCTGATTTGTCTCAGGCCAATCTTCAAGGACTGGATTTGCGGGGGATTGATTTTTCCCAGGCCCAACTACAGCGAACAAAATTTAACCAGGCCAAGTTAATCGGCTGTAATTTTCAGGCAGCCAACCTCAACCAGGCTAGTTTCTATCGGGCCAATCTCCAACAGGCCAACCTGAGTGAAGCGAGACTAACAGGGGCCTATTTCCTCGGGGCTAATTTAACAGAAACCAACCTCACCAAAGCCGATGTATGCCTGGGGGATTTACGGGAGGTGATCGCTGTAGGAGCAGATTTTAGTTGGGCAACCTTAACCCAATGTGATGGCCGCAATGGCAATTTTGATCAGGCGGATTTTAGCCAGGCCCAGGCTCCCCAGGCCAACTTTAGTCACGCTCGATTACTCCATGCCCACCTGAATTATGGGAACTTTAACCAGGCCATCTTGCACCAAACCGAATTGAGTCAGGCCCAACTGTTTCGCTGTAATTTCTACTGTGCTGATTTAACCGCAGCTTCATTGACCAGTGCTTACGGCGCCGAAACAATTTTCGTCAAGGCTAATTTAACAGCAGCAAACTTATCCTGGGGCTATTGGGGTAAGGCTAATTTCTCGGAAGCTAATTTAATGAACACAAATCTGTCCCGGGCTAAACTGCGAGGTGCTAATTTCAACCGGGCCAACCTGACAACAGCGATCCTTGAGCAGGCTTGGCCACCGCCCTAAACGCCCTGTTTTAACCAGCATCATTATAAGTAGCGAATATCTAAGGCTCGCGAGGGAATAGTTAAGTTACACTCTGCGGTGACTGGATATCCCCCTGCATTCACCCCCCGTAAAACTACTGTGGCTCCACCTTTGCCAGAATAGGAATCAACCAGGCCGGTAACTCGGACTCCATAGCGGGCTAATTCTTTTGAGCAAGTCTGGTAAGCATCATCCACAACGGAATAAGCTAACCACGGCTGGTTGCTGCCCAAAGATTTTCTCGGACTCGGGATCAGAGCTTCTGCGCTTGCCATCATCAAGACAGCACCCGTTACAGTTCCAATCGTCAGCATGAACCGAGCCACAATCGTCATCCAAAATCTAGTCCTTTAATATAAATAATTTCAGGAAATAGGGGAAACTGCCTGAATAAGTACACCCTATCTCAGGTGAATCGTCGTTGGGATAGTGGATAAAAAAACTTGGCCTGGGGCGCAAGATGCTTGCAGGAGGCTAGGAAGAAGATTTTCCACATGGTTCACTCCGACAGGATTTTTCCAGGCCTTGACCACTGAACCATCTCGCAGTTTAAAAATTGGCATTGCTCTTTTGAAATCTCGGCTATGAGCTTGAATCATGCCTGGGACACGATTTAAGAACTCTACAACTTGCTCTGAGACCTTTGAGATTTCATTTGATACAGAGGCTGGATTATTCCAATCTTCTACAGAATCGTGAATTTTTGGGTAAATATTGGAGGCCATTCCGGCAAGTTTGGAGACCGCATCAAACGGATCCATAGCTAAAACCTCGTAGATTTTTTTCAAATATACTCAACAGTCCCCAGGCCTGGCCCCTAAAATCTTTAGTTGTTCTAAAGGCTGACAAACTTCTAAAGAATAATATCTAGGATTGTGATGAACCCTCAGCTTTTGGGATGGGATCATGTCCAGCGACTACCTCACGACCCAGGCCCAGCTTGAATCCCTAGCCGACTTTATCTTTGATTTTAATGAATTATTATGATCTCCAGGCCTGGAACAATAACCAAGAAACATGAAAACCCTTTACTATGGCGACAATTTAGAAGTTTTACGGGCCAGCATTGCCGATGAAAGTGTTGATTTAATTTATCTGGATCCACCATTTAATTCCCAGGCCGGGTACAACATCCTTTTCAAATCTCCCAAAGGTGAAGACTCCCAGGCCCAGATCACCGCGTTTGAAGATACTTGGCAATGGGGCGAAGAATCAGTGCGGGCCTTAGAACAACTGAAATTTAAGCGGGGAGAATTGGCTGAACTGCTGGATTTATTAGTCCGTACTTTGGGTCAAAATTCATTATCGGCTTATTTGGTGATGATGGCAATTCGGCTAGTGGAATTACATCGGGTTTTGAAATCAACAGGCAGCCTTTATTTACACTGTGACCCCACCGCCAGCCATTACCTCAAGATGATTCTGGATTTAATCTTTGAACCAAAAAACTTCAGAAATGAGATTATTTGGAAACGTCAATCCGCTCATAGTGATGCAAAAATAAGATTTTCAAACATTTCAGACACTATCCTTTTCTATGCGAAATCACAGGATACAAAATTTCAAGTTAACTTCATAGCACACGACTCTAACTATATTAAACGGTTCAATCTTGATGATAATGACGGGAAAGGACTATATCAAACCCATGATATGACTGCTCCTGAAGGTGGCGGAATGGCTGCAATCAATAAAGAGACTGGTAAACCTAATGGTTGGTATGAGTGGATGAATTTTCCGCCCCCACCTAGAGGCTGGAGATATAAACTAGACACAATGCAGCGTTTAGATGAAGAAGGAAAAATTTGGTATCCAAAACACGCTGATGGAAGTTTTGACTTTAGTAAAAGACCTCGCCTCAAAAAGTATTTATCTGAACACGAAGGTGCGGTAACTACAAATATTTGGACTGATATTCCCCCAATTAACTCCCAGGCCAAAGAACGATTAGGATACCCAACCCAAAAACCCTTAGCCTTGTTAGAGCGAATTATTCAAGCCAGTAGCAACCCCGGCGATTTAGTTTTAGACCCGTTTTGTGGATGTGGGACAGCAGTTCATGCAGCGGAAAAACTCGGCCGAAATTGGATCGGGATTGATATTACCCACCTCGCCATTAGTTTGATTGAAAAGCGGTTAAAAGATGCATTTCCGGGGATTGAATTTACAGTTGAAGGCACACCCCAAGACCTCGCCGCTGCCCAAGACCTTGCCCAACGGGATAAATATCAATTTCAATGGTGGGCCTGTTCCTTAGTGAATGCTCAACCCTACAAAGGCAAAAGGAAAGGGGCTGATGGCGGCATTGATGGGCAAATCTTTTTTACGGATTTTGTCAATGGTAAGCCGGAGATTAGAAAAATTATTGTCTCAGTTAAAGGCGGGGAAAATGTCTCTCTCACGATGCTTAAGGATTTAATTGCCACCGTTGCCAGTAACAAAGCTGAATTAGGACTTTTTATCACCTTAGCTAATCCCACCAAACCGATGCTGAAAGAGGCAGCCAATGCCGGATTTTATCAAGCCGGAAATGGTAAGGCCTATCCTAAAATTCAAGTCCTGACGATTGCCGGTTTATTGGATGGTTCACAACGGGCTGAATATTTTGATCTAACTATGGGTAGCCTCAACTTTAAAAAAGCAACCATCGAAGATACTGGCCTGGCGAGTCAACCATCTTTATTTTAAGAATAATAATGTCTTCATCTGACACACCACCCCAAACAGACAGTGACTCCCCCTGGAAAGAACTGATTGAAGCCTTTTTCCCTGAATTTATCGAATTTTTCCTGCCCGAAGCCTTCCCTGAAATTGACTGGAACCAAGGCTATGAGTTTTTAGATAACGAGCTCCAGCAAATTACCGCCGATGCCGAACTGGGCCGCCGCACCACCGATAAGCTGATTAAAGTTTGGACAATGGCACAGACCGAGGCCTGGGTTTTGGTTCATGTGGAAGTTCAAAGCACATCAAACGCAAACTTTGCCGAGCGGATGTTTGTCTATCGTTATCGAATTTATGATCGTTTTCGGAAACCCGTCGCAAGTGTGGCAATTTTAGCCGATGAAACAGCCAATTGGCGACCGTCTGAATTTCGAGAAACCCTATGGGGCAGTGAAAATTACACTCGTTTTCAAAGTATCAAGCTGCTGGACTATCAATCCCAGGCCAACACACTCCTAACTTCGACTAATCCGTTTGCCATTGCCGTTGTTGCCCATCTCCGGGCCTTAGCCACCAAAAAAGACCGTCTGCTCCGAAAGCAGTGGAAATTAGAACTGGTAAAACTTCTTTATGAGAAAAACTATGACTCAGCCAAAATTATTAACTTATTTCGCTTTATTGATTGGTTACTCAGCTTGCCCCAAGAACTTACGCTAGACTTTTGGCAGGAGTTAGCAGCCCATGAACGGGAGAAACGTATGCCTTATATTACTAGTGTGGAACGCATTGGCTTAGAGAAAGGGTTACAACAAGGCCTACAACAAGGCCTACAACAAGGCTTGGAGCAAGAGGCTTCTCTTATTATTCGACAATTAGGATTACGCGTTGGACATTTATCAGAAGAAAAAATTGCTCAGATTCGTTCACTCCCGCAGCCACAATTAGAAGACCTTGGCCTGGCACTCTTAAACTTTGAAGATATTAATGATTTCCAGGCCTGGTTAGAGTCTCATTCCTAATCAAATTCTGGTCTGTTATGTTGGGATTTACAATCAGTGAATTGAAAGAAAGTCGCTTTTACCAAGAAGCCAAACAAGATGGAGAGCTAGAAATCCTCACGCGGCAGTTGTAACGGCGTTTTGGTGCTTTGTCCCTGTCCCTAGAATCCCAACTTCAGAGCTTATCCCAGGCCCAGCTTGAATCCTTGGCCGAATCTATTTTTGACTTTAATCAGTTATCCGATGTCCAGGCCTGGATCAATCACCTAGAAAACGGCGGTTAGTGATCAATCTTTAACAAGCCCAAGCTGCCTTGAAAGCCCCAGGCCTGGAGTTCAAACGAAGAATACCAAGACCTTATCATCATAAATTTACAGATATAGTAAAAGCTGATGGACGGATTGGATAAGGATTACATTGATGAAACCCTATCCCATCAAGACCGCTTAAGAGTTAGGCTTAGAACCCATCCTTCAGATCGTCCCAGTTATGCAATTATGTTGGAGTGCCAATTCGGTGACGATAGTAGGTGGGTGCAAGTAATTCGGGCTGATGACTGGGATGACGGCCCCCATCTTGATATTTGCTCTCCCGATGGCTCAATTCAAAAGCAATGGTTGGTGGATACAGGCAATAATGCGCAAAACTGTCTTAATTCTCTAAGATGGATGAAAGAGAACTGGGAGGCTCAAAGATTGCGTTATGAAGTTGAACTTAACACCAGATGAGTACCGAGAACTGGTTAACACTAATTTTGACGCAGCCATTTCTCATATTGAATTGCTCATGAACAATCCCCAGGAACTCGAAAAAATTCCTCAAGGGGCGGCTATTATTCACGAAACATCTAATGACTGGGTGAATCAGCAAAACCAAAAAATTGCAGAGTTACTCCAGGCCACGGGGACTCACATTCACACTGCCATTGAACAAACCCAACCCAACGCAACACTGTAAAAGGCAGGGGAGATTATCACCTCAGCAACTCAAACTCACATCAGCACCAAATAAACTTTAGGTAGGTTTTAAGTAAATTTTGCCCGAATTTGCTGAAGGGCCTGGTGTAATCCTTCTGCGTGAATCCAGCCAACAAAACCACCAAAAACCATTTCCCCCTTTTTATTAGCGATGAATACATGATTCACTCCCACCGGATTTTTCCAGGTCTTAAGCACTGAGCCATCTCGCAACGTAAAAATAGGTGTCGCTCTTTTGAAATCTCGGCTATGAGCTTGAGTCATGCCTGGGACACGGTTTAAGAACTCTACAACTTGCTCTGAGACTTTAGAGATGTCATTTGATACAGACGCAGGATTATTCCAATCCTCCACAGAATCATGAATTTTGGGGTAAATATTCGAAGCCATTCCGGCAAGTTTGGAGACTGCATCAAACGGATCCATCGCTACAACCTCGTAGATTTTTTTTCAAATATACCCAACATCAACCCAGGCCTGGCTTCCAAAATCTTTAGTTGTTGTAAAGACTGAGAAACTCCTGAAAAATAATATCTAGGATGGTGGTGAACCCCCAACTTTTGGGATGGCATCATGTCCAGTGAAAACCTCACGACCCAGGCCCCGCTCGATACTGACCCCACGTTAGACCGGGATTGCACCACTCTTTCCCGCCATGTGCTCCAACAGCTTAAAAGCTACGATGCTGCCGCCCAAGACCTGAGCGCGATCATGAATCGGATTGCCTTGGCCGGAAAATTGATTGCGCGGCAGTTAAGTCGGGCCGGGTTAATGGCCAACGTTCTCGGATTTACAGGCGAAACAAATGTCCAGGGTGAAGATGTCAAAAAAATGGATGTCTTTGCCAACGAGGTGTTTATTGCGGTTTTCAAGCAAAGTGGCCTGGTCTGTCGGCTCGCTTCCGAGGAAATGGAAAAGCCCTACTACATTCCTGAGAACTGCCCGATTGGTCGCTATACCCTGCTCTATGACCCGATTGATGGCTCCTCCAATGTGGATATAAACCTGAGTGTGGGGTCAATTTTTTCGATTCGGCAGCAGGAAGGGGATGATCTCGATGGTGAAGCCAAAGATTTACTCCAGGCCGGGCGGAAGCAAGTGGCAGCCGGATACATTCTCTACGGGCCCAGTACGATGCTGGTTTATTCCATTGGGCAGGGGGTGCATGTGTTTACCCTGGATCCGAGCTTAGGGGAATTTATTCTTTCGACTGAGAACCTCCAAATTCCTACCCACGGCCCCGTATATAGTGTCAATGAAGGCAACTTCTGGGAATGGGACGAACCGTTTCGCGAATTTACCCGCTATGTCCATCGCCATCCTGGCTATACAGCCCGGTACAGTGGCGCGCTTGTGGGGGATATGCACCGAATTTTGATGCAGGGCGGTGTGTTTCTCTATCCGGGAACCGTGAACAAACCGGAAGGCAAGCTGAGAGTTTTATACGAATCGGCCCCCCTAGCATTTTTAGTCGAACAGGCCGGGGGAAAAGCCAGTACCGGCAAGGAACCACTTTTAGATGTAACTCCGACTAAACTCCATGCCCGCAGCCCCCTGGTAATTGGCAGTCCGGAAGATGTCGCCCTCGTTGAATCCTTTGTTAACCGCCCTCAGCCCACGCCCCCCCTCGCCCAAGTTTGAAATCAAGAAGGAACGCAAACCATGGTCGCCGTAATGGAAAACCCGCTGCGAGTTGGTCTCCGGCAAGAACGTACCCCTGAACCTTTAATTCTGGTTATTTTTGGGGCTTCGGGAGACTTAACCCAACGCAAATTAATCCCCTCCATTTATCAACTCAAACTCGAGCGGCGATTGCCCCCCGAAATTACGGTGGTTGGAGTGGCCCGGCGGGATTGGAGTCATGAGTTTTTCCGGGAGCACCTCAAGCAAGGCGTGGAAGAATTTGGCGGCGGTATCCAGGCCGAGCCGGTGTGGAATGAATTTGCCCAGGGTTTATATTACTGCTCCGGCAATATGGACGATCCCGCTGCTTACTTAAAGCTGAAAAATTTACTGGATGAATTGGATCAAACTCGGCGAACCAGGGGCAATCGGGTTTTTTATTTGGCCGTCTCACCCAACTTTTTTGTCGAAGCGATTGAACAACTGGGGGGCGCGGGCCTGTTAGCGGATCCCCATAAATCTCGCCTGGTGATTGAAAAACCCTTTGGCCGGGATCTCACCTCAGCCCAATCCCTCAACCAAGTCGTCCAAAAAGTTTGCAAAGAAGAACAGGTCTATCGGATTGATCACTATTTAGGCAAAGAAACTGTTCAGAACTTGATGGTGTTTCGCTTTGCCAATGCCATTTTTGAACCCCTCTGGAACCGGCAATTTGTTGACCACATTCAAATCACCGTGGCGGAAACCGTCGGCGTGGAGGATCGGGCCGGCTATTACGAAAGCTCCGGGGCCTTGCGGGATATGGTCCAAAACCACATTCTCCAACTCCTGGCCCTCACGGCAATGGAACCGCCCAACTCCCTTGATGCCGATAGTTTACGGAATGAAAAAGTCAAAGTCCTCCAGGCCTGTCGCTTGGCCGATCTGAATAATCTGGACAACTGTGCAATTCGGGGCCAATATGCGACTGGGTGGATGAAAGGGCAACAAGTCCCTGGCTATCGGGATGAACCGGGGGTCAGTCCAACAACCTTAACACCCACGTTTGTCGGGATGAAGCTATTGATTGATAACTGGCGCTGGCAAGGGGTTCCTTTCTATTTACGGACAGGCAAGCGACTCCCGAAAAAAGTCACCGAAATCTCGATCCAGTTTCGGGATGTCCCCCTGCTCATTTTCCAATCCGCCGCCCAACAGGCCAACGCTAATGTCTTAACGATGCGGATTCAGCCCAACGAGGGAATTTCGCTCCGGTTTGAAGCCAAAATGCCAGGGCCCGATTTGCGTTCCCGTTCCGTGGATATGGACTTTAGCTATGGGTCGTCCTTTGGAATGGCCACCGCTGATGCCTACACCCGCTTGTTGCTCGATTGTATGTTGGGGGATCAAACCCTATTCACACGGGCCGATGAAGTCGAAGCGGCCTGGCGGGTGGTGATGCCGGCCCTCGCGGCCTGGGAGTCCCCCAGTGACCCAAGTAAAATTCCCACCTATGAAGCCGGCACCTGGCAACCGGAAGCAGCGGAACTGATGCTTAACAACGATGGCCGACGCTGGCGACGACTTTAAGGGCTGTCATATTTTCGTCTTGATGATGCAATTTGGTATTTAGACCTATGGCGACTCAATCTACTTCCCTCGTGTCCCTCCAAGACCCGATTGATGTTTCCCTCAGCGATATTGAATCGGAATTACAAAAAATTTGGCTGGCCCAAAGCCCCAATGGCGATAGTCAGGCCGTGCCTGTAGCCACTCGGGCCGCAACCTTTTCTCTCGTTGTGTATGACTCCGATGACACGCAACAACTCCTGTCTCGGCTGGGATTTTACAGTGGCCCGATTGATGGCATTGCTGGCCCCCGGATGACGGCTGCCTTGAAAGCGGCCCAGGCCCACTATGGCTTACCAGTGACGGGAGAACGGGATGCCGCCACCTTAGACCATCTGCGTCAAGAATATGCCCGCAAACAGGCCGGGGATTTTGAAGGCATTGGGGAACGCTATGCGGCCGATATTCGGAGTGGGGGCGTGGCGGATGTCATTGCTAGCCAAAACCCCTGTCGCGTCATTGCCCTTTGTCCCACCCTTGGCCCCGATACGGGAGTTACGGCCCAAGTGGCTGCCTATTGCCCCATCAAAAAACAAAGCCGGAGTTCACTCATCTGCTGTGAGTACATCACTCTCCAGGGAACCACCGAAGCCTTAGGCCGTGTGACCGAGTTAATCCCCTCCTTAGCCATTGGCGATTTACCGAAGTTTTTGTGGTGGAAGGGAGGACTGGACAGTAACCCGGAGCTTTTAACTACGATTGCACCCCTGTTTGACAGCATTATTGTTGACTCCAGTGAATTTACTCAACCCATTACGGATTTACGGCAAGTCGCAGAGTTAATGGCTAAGGGCCTACCGATTGCAGATTTGAACTGGCGACGACTCGGGGCCTGGCAAGAACTCAGTGCTGAGGCCTTTGATCCCCCAGAACGGCGGGCAGCAATTCATGAAATTGATCGGGTAACAGTGGATTACGAAAAAGGAAATCCGACCCAGGCCCTGCTGTTTTTAGGCTGGTTAGCGAGTCGGCTAAAGTGGCAGCCCACTGAATTTAAGGTGGAGTCAGGAGATTATGAGATTTACCAGATTCAACTCCTTGGAGCAGATCAACGGGTGATTGAAGCGGAATTGGCGGGCATTCCGACTGGAGATCGGGGTGAGATCCTTGGGGATTTAATTGATCTGAAGCTCGCTTCCACCAATTTGAAGGCTGACTGCTCCACAATTATTTGTTCTGAAACCCGCGGCTGTATGCGGATGGAGTCGGGCGGTGGGGCGCAAGTGGCCAAAACCTATCAGGTCAATCCCTTGAGTGAACAAACGGCGGAACTGCTGCTGAGTCAACAACTGCAACGCTGGGGACAAGATCTGCTCTATGAAGAGAGTTTTTTGATTGTCCAGCAAATCCTTGATCTAATTGAAAGTTAATCAAGATGAGTGATGACCTGATCGGTGAGTCATTCCAGAATGCCTAAAATCTCGCTGCTTGAGCCTAGTGATGGTTTCCTGATACCAAAGCACTAAATCCTGATCATACAGATCATCAGTAAGGTCAGTCGGAGAAAGAGTTATAGGGCCAGGCCTGGCTTCAGCGTAAAATCAACCTAGTGGCGATTGAAAATAATATCGCCAGCATTAGTGAGGTATGGATTTTATGGGATTTGTGGTTCGGCAAATGCAGCCAGAAGAAATTCAGCTTGCGGTGCGTTGGGCGGCGGTGGAAGGTTGGAACCCCGGCCAGTTTGATGCCACCACGTTTTACAATACCGACCCCACTGGCTTTTTTATAGGCGAGTTAGACGGTGAACCGATTGCCTGTATTTCCGGGGTTGCCTATGGCGATCACTATGGCTTTGTTGGGTTCTATATCGTCAAACCGGAATTTCGCGGACAGGGCTATGGCCTGCAAACCTGGAATGGAGCGATTACCTACTTAAGGTCACAATCGGGGCGGATCCTTGGCCTGGATGGGGTGGTCGAGCAGCAACATAACTATGAACGTTCCGGGTTTCGGCTGGCCCATCGCAATAGTCGATTTCAGGGGCAGTTTTTCGAGAATTTTGCGATTGATCCACATTTAGTACCGATTCAAGAGGTGGCCTGGGCGGAGTTATTAGGGTTTGACCGGCAATTTTTTCCAGGAGCGCGCGAGAAGTTTCTCCAGGCCTGGTTCCAGCAACCCCACACCCTCAGTTATGCCTATGTTGATTCTGTACTCAAAGGCTATGGCGCAATTCGACCGGCTGAGACGGGTTGGCGGATTGGGCCGTTGTTTGCCGTGAATTATTCAGTCGCAGAAACAATTTTTCGGGGCCTGGTTGCCCACGCGCAAGGGGCAGCTTGTTTTCTCGATATCCCCCTGGTTAATCCTGATGCCGTGAAATTAGTCGAGGCTTACCAAATGACCCCAATGTTTGAAACTGGGCGGATGTACCTGCCCCAGGCCCCCGAAATCAATCTCAATGGTCTTTACGGGATTACCAGCCTAGAGTTGGGTTAGGTTCACCATTTTCATCAAAAATAGAGGTCAGCTAAGAATTTTGCAATCCCCAAGGGCTAAGTTTGTTCACACTTAAACATCGGATCACTCAAGCTGGGCGTTGGTTGCGCTGGCTTGGCCTGGGGCTGTTGTGCCTGATGCTCTGGGGCTGTGGGGCTGCACCAAAGTCGGATGTGATTCAGCTCACATTTTGGCAAGGCGTTAATCCTCCCCCCAACCGAGAAGTCCTCCAAAAGCTGGTGGATCGATTTAACCAGGCCCACCCTCATATCCAGGTTGAGAGCATTTATGTCGGTCAACCCGATCAACAATTGCCAAAAATCCTGGCGGCGGTCGTGGGTAATGCCCCTCCAGATCTGCTTTGGTACAATCCAACCATTACCGGGCAACTGGTGGAGCTAGGGGCAATTCGGAATTTGGATGATTGGTGGCAAACCTCTCCCCTGCGCCCAGAACTCGAACCTGCCCTCCAGGCCACAATGACCTTTGAAAACCAGATTTGGTCAGTCCCCTTTGCCACCAATAATTTGGCTGTCTTTTACCGTCCGAGCTTATTCAAGGCCGCCGGGATCACAACCCTCCCCCAAACTTGGTCAGAATTTCGCCAAGTCGCCCGCCAACTGACCCAAGACACCAATGGAGATGGGCGAGTGGATCAACATGGGATCATGCTGGCCTTAGGACAGGGGGATTTTGCCGTTTTTACTTGGCTACCTTTTTTATGGAGTGCAGGCGGGGGCCTGGGGACAGCCGTTAATAATGCCACATTGAATAGCCCTGGAGCGGCGGTTGCTTTGCAATTTTGGGCCGATTTAATCCAAGATGGTTCAGCAATTTTGTCCCTCCCCGAGCGGGGTTATGAGCTAGATAACTTTTTAACGGCAAAAGTGGCGATGCAAATTACTGGCCCCTGGACGCTTGGCCAACTCCAACAGGCCAAAACTGACTTTGCCGTGATGCCCATCCCCAGAGATGTCCAGGCCGCCACTGCCTTGGGGGGAGAAAACCTCTTTATCTTCAAAACCACACCAGCCCGAGAAAAAGCCGCCTGGGTCTTTGCGGAATATGTCATGAGTCAGGATTTTCAAACCGAGTTTGCTTTGGGAACGGGGTATTTACCTGTGAATCGCTTTGTCCAAAATCGCCCCCAATATCAGTCCTTCCTGGCCGAGCAACCCGCGTTGAACGTCTTTCTTGAGCAGATGCCCCAGGCCCAGGCCCGCCCCTTATTTCCTGGTTATGCCCGCTTTTCCGAAAGTTTAGGCCGGGCCTTGGAATCGGTCTTACTCGGCCAAGAGAGTCCCACTGTGGCCCTCAACCAAGCCCAAGCCCGCTGGCAACTCCTGCAACCCCGTGCCCCAACAAACGCTCCCTAGGCCGGGGCAATATCGGTTCAAGGTTTACTCAAAAAAATCCAGGCCCCCAGATTTGGGTTGGCGCAGTTGCGGTTCCGGGGCAAAACCCAATAGGAGCGGAAACTGTAACATGGATAAATTCACCGATTCCTGGGAATCATCAATCAAAATTAGGGGTAAATAGTCATCCTGTTCCAAGCGATCGGCGCGAAAGGCCAGGGCATCGGCGGACTCAAATAAGGCCACCCCCCGATCTGGGCCAAAGTCAGTCCGAGTAATGCCCAAGCAATCCTGTAAACCGCGCCGCCAGTCCCCCAGTCGTTCCGGTGAATCGGCCAAAATCAGCACCCGCAGCGTATCGTCATAAAAGTCTCGCAGGATCGAAATAATTGCCGCGGCCACCAAAATGTTTTGCAGGCGACTATTCATGGAACGCAACGCCCCCCGCCCCCCGAGATCAAAAAACCAGGTCTCTACTCGCTCGGCATGGATGGGTTCAAAGGTGCGGCGCAGTTGCCAGGCCGGGCCATAGTAATTGGGGTTTTGGCGATATTGCTCAATTAACTTCTGGATCCGCTTGGCTTCTTCTTGAAAACTTTCCTCCGCCAAATGGAGTTTAGCCGTCCCCTTGGTTTCCGGAGCCGCAGTTGGGGTGGCCGGCGTTGGCGGAATCGTAGGGATCAATTCTAATTGCTCAGCGGTGGTGGCCAAATCCTGCAAACTATTGACCAAATAATCCTTAAACCCCTGAATCCGGATCGCCAGGTCTTGGGAGGCCCCGACAAAGTTTTGCTTCAATTCTTTTTGAATCCGTTCGCGGCGGCGTTCGAGTTTTTCAATTTCTCTGATCAGACCGGCCCGTTGAGCTTCTAAATCTGCCAGAGATGTGGCCACGAGTTGCTGAAGCTGGGTCTGGGTGGCAGTTATATCTGGGGAGGAGAGGAGGGGAGGGGAATTTTCACCTTTGATCAGGAATTCCGTTGGCTCATCTAAGGAAGGCAGCTCTGGCATTTCTTGATATTCCGGCCGCAGATCCAGGGGTTCCGGTAAGGCAATCTCCTCTGAGGCCTGGGAATTATTTTCCGATGCTGGTTGGGCATCATCTGGCCAGTTTTCATTCATCATGACCACTCACCGCCGTTGCAGAGGTTATCCGAGGGCAGCGCGCTTCTAGGCAGGCCTGGAGTTGTTTGGGATCAAAAAGGATGGGTAGGAAATGGATACTATTGACTTCTCGAAAATAGAACAAAATTTGTAAGTCAGACCAGTAAATTTCCCAATGTAACCAGTCTTGATAGGGGAAGGGTCGAATTTGTTTTTCACCGCGATACACATCCAGGCCCTGATCCGTAAACTGAAGCCTTAAGGTGGCCGCTTGAATTGCCAAAAATAGGGCAAAGGCTTCAAAAGGCAACGGCAGCCAGGGATTGACTGTAAACAGAGGCAATGCCAACGTGGCTAAACCAAAGGGGAGGCGGTAACTTGGTCGGAGGGTAATTGTTCCTAGGGAAGGAGGTGCTTGAGAAGTCATGTAGCCCAAAATTAACCAGCAAAGGTTCACTTGCCCATTGTAGGCTATAGCTGATTGACGCTGATCGTCCCTGTCCCTCCAAACAAGACCCAAGAGAGGAAGAAATTAATAATAAAGATCGCTAAAAGGGAGATCACCACTGCGGCCGTTGTGGATTGTCCAACTCCCTTGGCCCCACCCGTGGTCGTTAAACCCCAATGGCAGCCAATAATTGAAACTAACCCGCCAAAAATAACCGCCTTAATCATCGCCGCCCAAATATCCCAGGTACCGAGGAAGTTACGAATAGAATCCAAGTAGATAGGTCGGGGAATATCATATAAATTCGCGGCGATCATCATTCCCCCAATTAACCCTGTCACCAGGCCCAGCACCGTTAATATCGGCATCATCACACAACAGGCCAAGACCCGTGGAATGACCAAATAGTTAATCGGATTCGCCCCCAACATCTGCAAGGCATCAATTTGTTCCGTGACCCGCATCGTGCCAATTTCCGCCGCAAAGGCCGAACCCACCCGCCCCGCTAAAACCACCGCCGTTAAGACTGGCCCCAATTCCCGAGTTAAGGCAATGGCCAAGACCCCCCCCACCGCCGAAGCTGCCCCAAAATTGATAAATTCCCGCGCCACCTGAATCGTGAACACCATGCCGACAAACATGGAAGTAATCAGGGCTACCCCCAAGGACTCAGGCCCGACGGCTGCTAGTTGCTCTAGGGTATTGCGGCGATGAATTTTACCTTGCAAGATGTGGTAGGCAACTCGCCCAGCTAATAAAAAGGCAGAACAATAGCGCAGAAATTTTGGCGATGACCAGTCAAAGCCCCAAAACCGCCTTAACTTGAAGTTGCCTTGTGCCATTTCTGCCCAACCGAAATAGGTTTTCAGGTTTTTTGGAGTTAATCTTTAGAGAGTATAGCGTTACAGAGCCAAACCCACCCATTAAACATCAGTCCAGAGTTAGCTTTTTCTGATATCAGCTGGCCCTGCCCAAATCACAAGCTAAAGTAGGGGGGTGATGGGTAGAGTTTGGCGCACGGAAGAATGATGAAAGTAACGGGCCTGGGCAAAACACCTGTGGAAGTGGGGGCGTTCTTCAGCGATACTTGGCGCACCTATCAAAAAATTCTCCAGCATAACCACATGCACCACCGGGAACTATACCACCTGGTTCACCAAGAACTCCTGAATGCCCCCCCAGGCCTGGAGATTCTCGACTTAGGGTGTGGCGATGCCTCCTATACAGCCCAGGCCTTGGCAGGGATTTCCTTTAGTCACTATATCGGGGTGGATCTCTCAACGGTGGCCCTCGGGATTGCCGCGGAGAATTTTGCCCAGTTGCCGGGTCGGGCTGAATTTATTACGGCTAATTTTGTGGACTATGTGCAGGCCTGCTCCCATCAATTTGACTTAATTTTGATGTCTTTTTCCCTGCATCACCTCACCTATGGAGACAAGGATCAGTTTCTGGGGCAGTTAAGGCGTGTCTTGCGGCCTGGGGGCATCTTTTTGATGATTGATGTCTTGCGGGAGGAAGGGGAAAGTTTAGCTGACTATTACCAGCGATACATCGGCCAGGCCCACCGCAATCAATGGAAACTCAATCCTGAAGAATTTGTCGCCATGTCAGAGCATATTACCACCAGTGATTTACCGGATTCCGCCGCCGCGATCATTGGCTTAGGTCAGTCCCACGGCTTCAAGGAGATTAATTGCTTATTTCTCCATCCCGACACCACCATTGGCTTAATCAAGTTCCAAGGGTAAGTGCCGCAAAATCTCACACCGGCCCCAGCTATGCCAGTCACCAAACCGATTTATTTAGATCACCAGGCCACAACCCCTTTAGACCCCGACGTTTTGACGGCCATGTGGCCCTACTTTATCGAAAAGGCCGGAAATCCCTCCAGTCAAGGACACCTTTATGGTTGGGAAGCCGCCGCCGCGGTTAAAAAAGCTCGGGAAACTATCGCCAGCGCCATCAATGCCTCACCCGAGTCCATTATTTTTACCAGTGGGGCCACGGAAGCCAATAACTTAGTCATCAAGGGGATTGCCGAAGCCTACTTTGCCAAGGGCCGCCATCTTGTCACCGTCCAAACCGAACACGCGGCGGTTTTAGCTCCTTGTCGCTATTTAGAGCAGCATGGGTTTGAGATCACCTATTTACCCGTCCAGGCCGATGGCTTAGTGGATCTTGATCAACTTACCCCGGCCTTGCGGGAGGATACGATTCTCGTCTCGGTGATGGCGGCCAATAATGAAATCGGTGTACTTCAGCCCATCGAAAAAATTAGTGCGCTCTGTCAGTCACGGGGGATTCTTTGCCATACGGATGCCGCCCAGGCCTTAGGGAAAATTCCCCTCGATGTCCAGGCCTTGGGGGTGGATTTTATGTCTTTAACGGCGCACAAACTCTATGGACCAAAGGGCATTGGTGGACTCTATCGCAAACCCCAAACCCCACCCCTAAAGCTCATTCCCCAACTCCACGGCGGCGGCCAAGAACAAAATTTACGCTCTGGAACCTTGCCTACACCCCAAATTGTCGGATTTGCCCAGGCCGTGACCTTAGCCCATCAATCCCTAGACACTGAATCTGTTCGATTAGCCGGATTGCGGGAAAAACTCTGGCAAGGCCTGGAAAAAATGGGTGATGTCATTCGCAATGGCCATCGGACTGAGACCTTACCCGGATGCTTAAATGTCAGTTTTTGGGGCCTGGATGGTGCCCAATTACAAACCGCGATTCAAGGGAAAATAGCCCTCTCCTCTGGGTCTGCCTGTAGTTCCGCTAAACCTGAGCCTTCCCATGTCCTAGTGGCCTTGGGCCGGACTTTAGCTGAATGTCGGGCGACTCTCCGCTTTGGCCTGGGGCGATCCACAACCGAAGCAGAGATTGAACAAACCCTAGAGATTCTGATCAAGGCCATTCAAAGGATCAGAGGGTAATTATCCCCCACATCACAAGCCAAGTCAGTTAGGAAATAGGGACAAGGTGATCTCTGGAATTCTCGGCTCAGAACTGGGAGGATGGGAGGGATAGGGCGTTAAAGCACTGAACTTAATCTTGTATCCTGGCAATTCAGGGACAGCTTGGGGTTCGTTATTTAGGGTCAGCGTTATGGGAGTCAGTGGCTGGGTTGGGTTTTGGAGGGCCAGATTGATCACCGCTTGCCCGGCCCAAACACATTGCGCCCCCCTAGGACAGCGACTATCCTGAACCACAGCCACAAAGGTGATTCCTAATTGCCCAGAGTTCAGGCTAATGGTTTCCCCTTGTTTGATCCGCAACGGCTGGCCAAATTCTCCGGTTGCCAGGCCACGGGTTTTCGCCAACAACTGAGTCATAATTCCTAAACCATTGACGGGATTTAAGTTTAACCCCAGGCCCACCCCAAACAACAGGACAGCAAATAGCGGCTTCAGTCCAAAACCCATGATTGTTAAATAACTCGCAAACAGCAATAACCTCAGATTTTTTTCTCAGGTTGGGTTTAGGGTAGCACTGGGCGGGTCAGACCGTTGGTTAACTTTGATACGGGGATCAGGCTTTGTTGATCAGTTTGGGGTTGATCTGGCCTGGATTTAAGACGGGATCGATAGGGCTACTGGAGACTGGGCCTTTAAGGCAAAAATCCGCTCCAAAACATCCGCCACGACTTTATCGGGAGTTGAAGCCCCAGAAGTAATCCCAATTGTCAGGGGGCCTGGGGGCAGCCAGTTTTCGGTCACTTCCAAATCCTGTTTCAGGGGCTTATGTTCAACCCGATTCCCCGGCCCGATCCGTTCAGCCGCATCAATGTGATAAGAGGGAATATTCCATTCCACGGCAATTTCTTGGAGGTGGGTTGTATTAGAGGAGTTATAGCCACCAATGACCACAATCAAATCTAAAGGCTCCTCCACCAGCTTGAACATCGCGTCTTGGCGTTCTTGGGTGGCATCACAGATGGTATTGAAACTGAGGAAATGATGATTGATTTGGTCAGGGCCATATTTGCGGATCAGGGTATGTTCAAACAATTTACCCATTTGCTCCGTTTCCCCTTTCAGCATCGTGGTTTGATTGGCAATCCCCAACCGGACTAAATCCCGATCTGGGTCAAATCCGAGCGAATAAGCATTCTGGAATTTCTCTAAAAATTCAACTCGGTCGCCGCCATTGAGGATGTAATCACAGACATATTCCGCCTCAGCCATGTTCAACAAAATCAGATAAGTCCCGGCAAAGGAACTAGTAGCAATGGTTTCCTCGTGATTGTACTTGCCATGAATGATGGAGGTGTAGCTGCCTTTTTTATGTTTTTCGACACTGTTCCAGACTTTCGATACCCAAGGGCAAGTCGTATCAACAATCGTGCAGCCCCGTTCATTCAAGAGTTGCATTTCTTGGACACTGGCCCCAAAGGCGGGCAAAATCACCACATCCCCAGGCCCGACCTCGGAAAAATCTTTCCCTTCGGGGACAACGGGGATAAATTCGACCGCCATATCTCGCAAGCGTTGATTCACCGAGGGGTTATGGATAATCTCATTGGTAATCCAAATGCGCTGAGTGGGAAAATGCTGACGAGTTTCATAGGCTAAGGCCACAGCCCGCTCCACGCCCCAACAAAAGCCAAAGGCCTCCGCTAACCGAATTGTCACCTCCCCCTCTTGCCAGACATAGCCATTATTGCGAATGTTTTGAATCAGGCTGCTTTGATATTCTCCCTGGAGACGCTCGTTAACATCGGCTTCATGGCCAAATCCTTTGCGGTGGTATTGAGTAGATTGATGCAGTGAACGCTTAAAGGCTTTGGTATCCATAATTGACCTAGAGCAAAGTCTATAACTGAGGTGAGATGTAGGCTTGGGGTTTTGGCCGAATTGTCTGAAGCAGTTGATTCCTACTGTACCGGATGGAGTCAGTTTTAACGATACTGTTGGACGGGTTCAAGCCAGTGAAGAATTTCCTGTTCTAGCTGTTGCAACTCCGTAAAGAGGGTTTGCCGTAGCCATTGCCCAACTGCATCGAGGGGGGAAAAGTCCTGGCCGGGTTGCCAACTCCAATCTTGGCCCAGGGGTGTAAGGTGATTTCCGGCTAACCGTTTGCTGGTGATCAAAAAGTCGGGGCGTTGCTCCAGGATGTGAATCAGGCGGGGGGTTTGGTCAATATCATCGTTTTGGAAGCGGATTAAGAGGTTGCGGCGGATCCGGTAGCCTTCATGGATCATCCGTTCCGTTTCCCGCGGACTGGGACTAAATTCTGTGGTGCTGAAACTCTCCCGCAACCCCCGCAGGTTTTCTGATTTCAGGACGGACTCCATAAAGGGGATGGATTGACTGGCACTGTAGTTATTAAAGGCTAAAAAAATATTTCCGGCCCGCTCGGCCCCATAGAGACTGGTGATGAGCAGATGGAGTTTGCAGCCCATACTGTGCCCCAGGCCATAGATCGGTAAAAATCGCTTCAGACGGTGACGTTGCTCGAGATAATTTAGGCCGGTGTTAAATTGCCGCAGGGCCTGGGCTGCCAAGGTGGTGTGATCCAAGGTACTCAGAAACGGGGTGGCAATGACAACATAGTTATGCTTGGCTAAAAATTCCAATAACCGCCGATAGGTTACCTGGGGAGCCGCCGCCACAAAGGCCCCACCAACAAAGTGAATCACCCCCAAGGCCCGGCTGGGAGTTAAAATCCAGGCCCCCTTATGTTCTTGCCACTCCATCCCCGTTGTACTTTCCTTGATTTTAATTGCCCGGTATGTCCATGCTTAGTCTAATCAAGGTTGATGGGGTGAAACCAAAGAGTAGATCATCCCTAAAGCAGAGAAATTACCTCAAAATGTTTCCTGACCTGGGTTATGGGTCAATTTACTACTGCGCGCCTGGACACTGCAAAAGCTAAAAATCTCCTGAAGTTTGGTCAATCTGGGAAATTTGGCCCCTTAGCATTATTTCTGAGCTTGTTCCAAAATGGAAGCTGCATTCTCCACAGAAATATTTGGCTGACTGACCATGCACCACAACCCCATCTGGATAAAAAATCTCAGCTATGTCTATCCCGATGGCACCCAGGCCCTGCACCATATTTCGATCTCCATTGCCGCAACAGAACGGGTGGCGATTGTCGGGGCCAATGGATCGGGAAAATCCACCCTCCTGCTGCATCTGAATGGGATTTTTTTGCCCCAGGCCGGGGAAGTTCGGGTGGGCGAGATGCTCGTGACTCACCAAAATTTACGGGCGATTCGCAACTTTGTTGGCCTGGTGTTTCAGAATCCCGATGATCAGTTATTCATGCCCACGGTGGGGGATGATGTCGCCTTTGGTCCGAAAAATCTCGGCTTAACAGGAACAGCCTTGGGGCAACGGGTGTATCAATCTTTGTACGCAGTGGGGATTGATCCAGACACCTACGGGCCACGGAATCCCCAAAACTTATCGGGTGGTGAAAAAAAACGAATTGCCATTGCCGGCGTGTTAGCGATGCAGCCCCAAGTCCTTGGCCTGGATGAACCCACCGCCCAACTGGATCCCCGCTCCCGCCGCCAACTGATTGAACTGTTGCATCGCCTCCCCTTGACCCAAGTGATTGTTACCCATGATTTAGACCTGGCCCTAGAGCTTTGCCCCCGCACAATTGTTTTAAGCCAAGGAAAAATTGTCTTTGATGGCGGCACGGCCCAGGCCCTAGGTGATGTTAATTTTCTCCAGGCCCATGCCCTTGAATCCCCTCTGAGTTATGCCCGTCCCTACTGTAATCTCCGCGATGCTCCAGCCCTATTATGAAAGGTAATTGACACAGGTACAATCTTAAGCATCCAGGCCAGCCTAGCAACTATGAAAGATATTCTGATTGGGTTGAGTGGAATTTGGAGGGCTTTTGTCTTTGCTGATTCTGAATTAACTGGAGGCATTGATGTTGCAACCTGGGGATAGGGTTGAATTTAGTTTCTGGGAAGCGGGCTGCATGATTTGGCTCGGCTCCTTAGATGTTTATGAGTCCTTTTGCCAGGCCTGGTTTAGCCTCGAAGATAATGTGATCAAAACGGATGCGGCGGCGATTCAAGACCTGATTCTTAATCAACGAGCAATTATGCCCATGGAGTTATACCAAGATGATGGGTTTCGGACTCGGGTGATTCTCCGGGAACTGAATCAGCGGGAACAGGAGGATTGGACGGCACGCGTGGCCGGGCAACTGAATTTACCCACGGGGCAGATGGTGGTGTCGGGAATTGTAGATCGCAATCAAGAGGTTCCTGCTTTGGCTGATATTGACCCTGAGGATGGGCTGCAACTGTATGTAAACGTAACCCCCGGCGAATATGCGGTCACGGTCTATGCCTATCCCCCCGGAGACCTATCCACGGGTTGGGGGCAGATCGCTGATCCAGATTTATTTAAACCCACAGCAGGCATCGAACCCGAAAATCCCCTCGACTATTTTTTACGCACGCGCCCCGGTGAAGCCATGCCAGATTGGTTAGGGGCAGAGTATGGGGCTACAGCAGCAGAACGAGACGAGTTTAACCAAGCCTGTGAAGAGAGTCCGGGGTTTATTGATTTTGTCGTCCAACTATTGCCCTTAAAAGAGCCGCTGCCCAGTCCCTGGCTAGATGGTGAGATGTTTATCCCCTGGGAATTTCGTAAGCCCCAACGGTTTCCCTTAGGTGTGCCAGCTCAGGCCTGAAAACGTTCAGCTTGTCGAGTTAATTGCGTTACTGTGAGGGGTGAAGTTAATCTTTTTTGCAGATTTCCAATGGCTTCTGTGCTCCAGGCCCCCCAACGGCAAAAATTAGACCCTAGTAGTGATGATCGCCTGTTCTATGATGTTCCCCGCTTTGTCACCCATGTGGATGCTGGATTTATTGCCCAACTGACTAACCTCTATCGGCAACGACTACGCCCAGAGATGCGGATTTTGGATTTAATGAGCAGTTGGGTCTCCCATTTACCGCCGGAAATGCGCTTTATGGAAGTGGTCGGCCATGGGTTGAATGGGGCGGAACTGGCTAAAAATCCCCGCTTGGATCAGCATTTTGTCCAGAATCTCAATCAAGAATTAGCCTTACCGTTGCCCGATGCCAGCTTTGATGCGGTGTTGAATACGGTTTCGGTTCAATATCTCCAATACCCAGAAGCCATTTTCGCGGAAATTTATCGAGTTTTGCGGCCAGGTGGGATCATTATTGTTAGTTTTTCCAACCGAATGTTTTATCAAAAAGCAATCCAGGCCTGGCGAGATGGAGATGACCAGGATCATGTGGAATTAGTGAAGTCCTACGTTCAGGCCATACCAGGATTTATCCCACCAGAGGTGATCGCCAATGGGGGCCTGGGAAAATTTCTGCCTTGGCTTTCTTTAGGCGATCCCTTTTATGCCGTGATCAGCCAGCGAGCAATTTAGAGCAAAGGTTAGAGAGACCACAATCCTACTGGTTCGGTTCTAAGGGTAAAGTGGGCAAACTTGGGCTAGGCAAGGGTGTGGGGATGGCATTGGGAGTAATTGGATTTGTGGGGGACGTATTTAGGGGAGGAATGTTAAAAAGTTCTGAACTGGAGTTATTGAGCGTGGGTTGGTCAGTGGGTTGAGTGGCCAAGGCGACCCGATTCCCCCCCACAGACCGGAGTAAGTCCAAAACTTGAATGACTTCGTTATAGCTAACTAACTGTGAGGCTCTTAAAACAACCAGGCCCTGCGGATTTGTCCGTAAATAGGTCAACAGCCGCTCATACAACTGATCCCGATTAACTGGATCCTGCTCCACATAGGTTTGCCCCGTCGGATCAATACTAACCACGAGCAATTTTTGGGACTGGGCCTGACTGGTACTGGCTTTGGGGAGGTCTAAGCTGATGGCCTGTTGGCGGGTGAGGGCGACTGCGGCCAGGATAAAAAAGGTCAAAATGCAAAACACCACGTCGATCAAGGGCAGCATCTCAATCCGAGCATTGTCCCCTTCATTGGGCAGATGGACTTTCATGGGTGCAGTTTCCTAAGGATAAGCGGACTCGACTGGGCTGATACCGGCTTGTTGTTGTAACCAGGCCTGGCGATAGGTCAATTCCAACTCATTACCCGTGCGGCGAAAAATTTGGGCTTGTTGAAACAGCAGGGCCTGGAAAAATCGCTGAAAGGCCAAGGTGACAATTGCGACCACTAAGCCCGTTGCCGTACTGATCAAGGCCTCACTAATCCCAATGCTCACCCCAGTAGTAGCCGGTGTGCCCAAATCCCCCAAACGAACTTGCCCCAGAGCATTAATCAGACCCAAGACGGTTCCCAACAGACCCAGGAGGGGAGCCATCGTAATTGTGGCCTCTAAAACTTTTTCCCCCCGCCGCATGGCCGAGAGTTCTTCATCTGCTGCTGCTTCCAGAGCTAAACGAAAAATTTCCGGTTCCGTATTCACCAGTTGTAACGGTGTCGCTAAAAATCTGCCCATGGGTTGTTCACTGGCCTGGATCGCAATAGTTAGAGCCGCTTGCCAGTTTTGTTGGGCAGCGATCAGAATTTGTTCCGCTAGTTTACGCTCCCCCCGAAAAACAAGGCTCCAAAACCAAAGGCGTTCAAAAATTGTTCCCAAGGCCAAAATTGATAGGACTAACAGGGGCCACATGGCCAGGCCACCACGGTTAAATGCCTCAGCAATATTCACAGTTTGTTCCCTAAATGCAGACGTTCCCATTCCCAGGTTAGATTAGCAAAAATCTCGCGGGTGGATTTCCACACCTGTAGCATAGATTTTTTCATGGCACAATCTTAGGTAATGATGAGGGTTGATTCATGGCCGCCTTTTACAACTGGTATCGCAACACCTTACGCCATCCCAAGTATCGCTGGTTAGTGATTGGCGCTAGTTTACTGTACCTGTTTAGTCCCCTGGATATTTCCCCCGATTTAATCCCCATTGTTGGCCAAGTAGATGATGTTGCCGTAATCATGTTATTGGCCAGTGAAGTGACGCAAATGCTAGTGGAACGGATTCGTTCTCGGAAGCAACAGACCGCCGCCCCCGCCGCAGAACAAACCGTTGACGTTTCCGCTGAGTCCTTTTAAGGGGTTGGTTGGCCGCGGCAGCTTCGAGCTTGGGATAGCAGAAACATATTGGTTTTAATTTCCAGGCCAGGTTGAGGTTAATAATTTTGCTTCCTACCAGACAGGGTAGTGGTTCCATAAAGTTCCCTCGCCCGATCTCGCTCCCCATGACTAATTTTCAACTGATTCCAATAGTTACCCCAGGAGTGATGGAGATTGCCGTGTCTGAGCCTGTGATCCTGAAGGCAACTTTTAGCTAGCACCAAACCAAAGTTTAAGGAATTAAAAATTTCCTTCAGCTGCTTGGATGTGATCTGGACAACATGATGGAGCACCATTCACTTCCGCGGCCGCGGCGCGCCAGCCCATAAGTCCCCAACAAAAACCCAGGATAGGATAAAGGTTCACAAAACTTCATTACGTTTATCTGGTTTACCTAGAGAATAGTAAATATTGATTAATATTATCTGACTACTTCTTTTCAAATTGTGACGGAATCCGGCTCTATCGCTGATTTTGCGGCAATTCTTTGCTACAAGGTGATAGAAGGCTTGTTTGTTCACGCCCTTAACAATTCTTCACATTTGTGAATTTTTAGTTACTCAAGGAGTTAGAACGCATGTTCACCCACGTCAAGTCCACAATTCGCCATTTGGCCCCAGAATCCTTAAACGGGCGGTCGCTGATGCGAGTGGTCTATGTGGTGTTAGAGGCCCAATACCAAAGTGCTTTGTCTGGAGCCGTAAAAGCAATTAATGCGAAAAACCCCGGCCTGGCGATTGAAATCAGTGGCTATCTTCTGGAAGAACTGCGGAATCCCGAAAACTACCAGGCCTTTTGTGAAGATGTGGCTCGGGCCAATGTCTTTATTGCTTCCTTGATTTTTATTGAAGACCTGGCCGATAAAGTCGTGGCGGCTGTGGAACCCTACAAAGAACGCTTAGATGTGGCCGTGGTTTTTCCGTCCATGCCCCAGGTAATGCGCCTGAACAAAATGGGCAGTTTTTCCATGTCCCAACTCGGTCAGTCCAAGAGCATGATTGGCCAGTTCATGAAAAAGCGGAAAGAAAAGGCCGGTTCTAGTTTCCAAGATGGAATGCTGAAGCTGCTACAAACTTTACCAAAAGTCCTCAAATATCTCCCGATTGACAAAGCCCAGGATGCCCGCAACTTCATGCTCAGTTTCCAATATTGGCTGGGTGGCTCCCCGGAAAACCTGGAAAACTTTTTGTTGATGCTCGGGGATCGCTATGTCTTCAAAGGCGAACTGAACATTGCCGAGCAAACCTATCAAGACCCGGTTACCTATCCCGACACCGGCATTTGGCATCCCCTCGCCCCGCAGATGTTCGAGGACTTAAAAGAATATTGCAACTGGTTCAACAGCCGCCGGGATATTTCCGATGATCTCAAGGATCCACTGGTTCCGACGGTCGGACTGATTCTCCAACGGACTCACCTAGTTACCGGGGATGATGCCCATTATGTGGCGGTTGTTCAAGAACTTGAATCCTCTGGAGCGCGGGTGATTCCAGTATTTTCAGGGGGCCTGGATTTCTCGAAGCCAATGGATTTGTTTTTCTATGATCCGCTCCAGCCGGAAAAAGCAATTGTCGATTGTGTCCTCAACCTGACTGGATTTGCTCTAGTCGGTGGCCCGGCCAAACAGGATCATCCCAAGGCGATTGCCGCGCTGAAGAAACTGAATCGTCCCTACATGGTGTCGTTGCCCCTTGTCTTTCAAACTACGGAAGAATGGGAAGACAGTGATCTCGGCCTGCATCCGATCCAAGTGGCACTGCAAATTGCCTTACCGGAGCTAGATGGGGCGATTGAACCGATTATTCTCTCAGGCCGGGATGGTGCGACAGGAAAAGCCATTGCCCTGCAAGATCGGGTGGAAACCATTGCTCAACGGGCGATGAACTGGGCCAACCTCCGCCGCAAACCCAAGGTGAACAAAAAAGTTGCGATCACGATTTTTAGCTTCCCCCCCGACAAAGGCAATATTGGTACGGCCGCCTATTTGGATGTGTTTGGCTCCATTTATAAAGTCATGGAGGGACTAAAAAACAACGGCTACGATGTCGAGAATATGCCGGCCAATGCCGAAACCTTGATGCAGGAAATTCTCCACGATGCCCAGGCCCGGTATAGCAGCCCCGAACTCAACATCGCCTATCGGATGCCGGTGAACGAATACGAAAAACTCACCCCCTTTGCTAAACGCCTGGAAGAAAACTGGGGCAAAGCACCGGGAGAACTCAACAGCGATGGCCAAAATCTCCTCGTCTTTGGGAAAGAATACGGCAACGTCTTTATTGGGGTGCAGCCCACCTTTGGCTATGAAGGCGACCCGATGCGGTTGCTGTTTTCTCGCTCAGCTAGTCCCCACCACGGCTTTGCGGCTTACTATACCTATCTGAATAAAATCTGGAAAGCCGATGCAGTCTTGCATTTTGGTACCCACGGCTCCTTGGAATTTATGCCCGGCAAACAAATGGGGATGTCCGGTGACTGTTACCCCGATAACCTGATTGGCAACATTCCTAACCTTTACTACTACGCCGCTAATAACCCCTCGGAAGCCACCATTGCCAAACGCCGCAGTTACGCCAACACGATTAGTTACCTCACGCCCCCGGCGGAAAATGCGGGATTGTATAAGGGCCTGCGGGAACTGAGCGAGTTAATTGCCTCCTATCAAACCCTGAAAGAAAGTGGGCGGGGGATTCAGATTGTCAACACGATCATGGATAAATGTCGCTTGGTCAATTTGGATCAGGATGTCAATCTGCCGGATCAAGATGCCGCGGATATGTCGGCTGAACAACGGGATGGGATTGTCGGCAAAATCTACATCAAATTGATGGAAATTGAGGCCCGCTTACTGCCCTGTGGTTTGCATGTGATTGGGAAGCCCCCCAGCACTGAAGAAGCCGCCGCCACGTTGGTGAATATTGCCAGCTTGGATCGCCCGGAAGATGAGATTCTTAGCCTGCCCCGAATTATTGCCCAAAGCATTGGCCGGGAGATGGAGGAAATTTACAAAAACAGTGATGCCGGGGTTTTGGCCGATGTCGAACTCTTGCAAGCGATCACCCAGGCTACCCGTGCCGCTGTGGATGCCCTAGTCCAGGCCCAGGCCGATGCCGATGGTCGGATTTCGAAGGTATCGAAACTGAATTTCTTTAACATGGGCCGGAAAGAACCCTGGATTGAAGCCCTGTGCAATGCCGGATATCCCCAAGTCAATGCCGCTGACCTCAAGCCCTTGATGGAATATCTGGAATTCTGTTTGCAGCAGATTGTCGCCGATAACGAATTGGGGGCCTTGCTCCAAGCCTTAGAAGGGGAATATATCTTGCCGGGGCCTGGTGGGGATCCGATTCGGAATCCGGATGTGCTACCCACTGGGAAAAATATCCATGCCTTGGATCCCCAGGCCATCCCGACAGCCGCCGCGGTGCAATCGGCCAAAGTGGTTGTGGATCGGTTACTGGCTCGGCAAAAAGCAGAAAACAATAATCAATGGCCGGAAACCATTGCCTTAGTGCTCTGGGGAACGGATAACATCAAAACCTATGGCGAATCCTTGGCTCAAGTTCTCTGGATGGTGGGGGTGCGGCCGTTGCCGGATTCCTTGGGGCGGATGAACAAGTTGGAGTTAATTTCACTGGAAGAACTGGGCCGGCCCCGGATTGATGTGGTCGTCAACTGTTCCGGTGTGTTTCGGGATTTGTTTATTAATCAAATGGACTTAATCGACCGAGCTGTAAAAATGGCCGCTGAAGCCGATGAACCCGCCGAGATGAACTTTATCCGCAAGCACGCCCTGAAACAGGCCGAGGAATTAGGCGTGAATATTCGCCAGGCCGCGACCAGGGTATTTACCAATGCGTCCGGTTCCTATGCCGCTAATGTCAACTTGGCCGTGGAAAACAGCAGTTGGGAGCAAGAGTCGGAATTGCAGGATATGTATTTATCCCGGAAGTCGTTCGCGTTTTCGGCAGATTCTCCGGGGACGATGGAGCAATCTCGGCAGATTTTCGAGTCGGCCCTGAAAACCGTAGATGCCACGTTCCAAAACCTGGATTCGGCGGAAATCAGCTTGACCGATGTGAGCCACTATTTTGATTCGGATCCGACCAAAGTTGTTAGTAGTCTGCGGAAGGATGGCAAGCAACCCCTGTCCTATATTGCGGATACGACCACGGCTAATGCTCAAGTCCGGTCACTTTCGGAAACGGTGCGCTTAGACAGCCGGACGAAACTCCTCAATCCCAAGTGGTATGAAGGAATGCTCTCCCACGGTTATGAAGGGGTGCGGGAAATCTCAAAACGCTTGGTAAATACAATGGGCTGGTCGGCAACGGCGGGCGCAGTGGATAACTGGGTTTATGAGGATGTCAACACGACTTTTATTCACGATGAGGAAATGCGGCAACGGATGCTGAATCTGAATCCCCACTCCTTCCGCAAGATTGTCAGCACGTTGTTGGAAGTCAATGGCCGGGGCTATTGGGAAACCAGCGAAGAAAACCTAGACTTGTTACGGCAACTCTATCAAGAGGTGGAGGATAAAATCGAAGGGGTAGAATAATACGTTTGTTGTGCTTGGGGGGTAATATTAATCACCCCTTGAGTAGTATCAAAACACCATTAATCCGTTTGAGTAATCAGATATTTAAGTTACAGGGAATTAATCTCCTTGTTTGACTTGGCTCTGATAATTTAGCAGTTTTATTATGTGTCAATAAAATATTTCTATAGTCTGCTTTATGAATGTAGAAACAAGAATGGAAAGCTTTAGCTACGCCTATATTTATGCATTAGCTTCACAAGCAGGCTTTACCTTTAATCAGGAACCCAAAGGATTAGACAATATTGGAATAGATATATGTGTAAAAGACCCACTCAGATTATATAATCTGCCGCCCTGTCAGTTTTATGCACAGGTGAAGTGTGTAAGAAAAACGAAATTAATAAGGAATAAAAACGGAATTTTTTATGGAATCAAAAAGAAGTACTATGACAGTCTGACCAAGTCGAGACCTTATAATACCATTCTACTCTTTGTTGTAGTCGTACCAGATGACCCAAGGAACTGGATAGATATTGACGAGCTTAGTATAATTGTGAAACATAATTGTTACTGGTTTTGTTTTCAAGATCATCCCCTATCAAATCACAATCATAAGGATAGCAAGAAGAATATTCAGCTTTTTGAGACGAATTTACTTACACCTGAGTCCTTTCCCCTTCTGATGCAGAAAATTGCAGATGGAGAGATGTAAATGAAAACTTATGATCTGAGTAAATATAGATTCATTGAACCAGATGCAGTAACTCATTTTTTGCTTGGTCAGGGATGGGAAGAATTCAATAAAAAAGATGGAATAGTTTCAATTTGGGGAATTGAAAAAGCAGGTGATATTTTTAAAATTCTCCTCCCTCTAAATCCTGAATCACCTGACTATCCAAATAGAATGCTTGAAGCAGTAAAAATAATTGGACTTGTAGAGTCACGAGAAGAAAGTGATCTGCTAAAAAGCTTTCTAAATAATTCCATTTTCGCAAGAGAATCAAATCGAGAATTAATGGATTTGCGACTTTTGCCTGAATTAGAAAGTGTAGAAAAAAATGAGTTTCCTGCTAAAATGCTGGGCTATATATTGTCTTCTTTGCAGAATTTGATAGATGCAATTGGTCAAGCTGAAGAGGGATATAGATCGAGTATTACTGGTGTAATTTCAAAGACAATAACCGATAGAACAAGACTTTCTGTAATTGGAACTGCTCCAGGGTCATTTATCGTGAAACTTGCAGGGCCAACTGCCCCTACTCAAACAAACTTATTTGACGAAGTGGATGGATCTCTAGAGCAAAGAGCTTTAAATTCATTCTTGACATTAATAAGAGTTAGCCATGAGGGAAAAATGGATGATTTGAGAGAACTCCTTATTAAGTTGGAAAGACGTACAGTAGTAACGTATAAAAAATTTCTTAGTAATGTATCTTCGGCAAATTCTGGTTTTGATATTAAATTAGGATCTACCAACCCTAATATTGGAGGTGAGGCTCGCCTTAATTCTTCTGAAATCCTTGGCTTAATAGATTTTTTAAGTCGTATTGAAAGTCAAACACCAGAAATTATTAAGGTTGATGGAACTCTAAAGCTAGTTGGGGAAAAGGATAGTAAAAACAATTTTACTTTTAAAATGGAAAGACTTGGAGATGGCAAGATTTTTCATGGAAAGATAGCTTCTTCAGTAATTGAGAACGGTGTAGAATTGACACTCAACAGAAAATACTCTGCTTTCATTGAAGAAACTGAATCAATTAACGTCATCACAAATGAGTCTGTAAAAAATTGGAAATTAGTTGATATTCATTATCTAGAAGAAACCTCTCGCTCCGAGGACAATATTCTTTCTGATATTCCACACTAGTCAAAGAGAGAAATATATTTTATTGAAAATAATCTGCTAAATTTATATATCCAGGCTAAAAATTTAGAACAATTCTTCTTGCATTAACGGTAACTGCTACTTTGCTGGCCCAATGACACAAGTATTGCCGAGGAATTTAACCAGAATTACAAAGAAGGAATTCTTGAGGTGGCGATTAGTGGTCAAGGCATATTGCCGCAAATATAGAGCTACGATGATATTGTCACATAGGGTATCTCAGAGGTCATGGATATGACTACAGTATCCAACCATCAACCCAAGATTATTCGCACAGAGCGAGGATTAACCATTTCTGGCACTCGCATCACCCTCTACGATGTTATGGACTATGTAACGGCTCAGTATCCCCCAAAATTTATTCGCTCCTTGTTTGATCTCACGGAGGCAGAGATTAGTACTGCTTTGTCCTACATTGAAGCCAATCGCCCTGAGGTTGAAGCCGAGTATCAACAGGTTCTTAAACAAGCTGAGGAAAATCGGCAATATTGGGAAGAGCGCAGTCATCAACATCTTGCTCACGTTGTCAAGAGACCACCCAGGCCTGATCAAGAAGCTCTTTGGGCAAAACTGCAAGCACAGAAAGCAAGACATGATCTAGATGCATGAACTTTTTGGTCGATCACAACCTGGGGGGACATGCAGAAATTTTATTAGGCAATATCGCCAGTCAAGGGTGGCTAGAACTACTTCCGATCCGCTTTGTCACCTTCAAGGAGATGAATTTATCAATCAACAGTAATGATCGTATGGTTTGGCGGACTGCTCAGGCAAATCGGATGATTCTGCTGACTGCTAACCGAAGTATGAAAGGTCAAGACTCCCTAGAACAGGTTATTCAAGAGGAGAATTCAGTCGATTCCCTTCCTGTTATTACCATCGCAGATGCAGATCGTTTCTTAGCTGATCGAGTTTATCGAAATCGTTGTGCTGACCGTCTTCTCGAAATTATGTTGGAAATCGAAACTTGGATCGGGGTTGGTCGCCTTTTTATTCCTTAATGGGTTTGAACCAATTTAACGATTTCTCCACAGCGCAGTCTATCCCAGGCCAACATTCCACCACAAGATTGATAGTATTTAGTACTTAAGACAGAACTGGAGTTTTCAAGGGCGTTGTCAGTTGCAACCAATAGACTGTTTTTCCTTCAGATTCCGCTTTTTTTGCTAATTTTTGATTTTGCTCATTAATCCAGGCATCTTCAGTCATCGGCAAAACAACCGCACTGGCAGGAACACCAGGAATATTGCCCCCATGCTGCTTCAAAAGATCGCGAAACTCAAATGCCGCTTGGATATTGGCAGCCGCTAATCGCTTTTGTTCAGAGTCGGTTAAGTTCAGCTTCATTTTGAAATGACCAAACCCATGCCAAGGCCCCTACCTTTGAACCCTTTATCTAAATCCTAGCAGTCAAAGTAAGATCGATGTTTTTAATTAATGATAAGGCTGTCAGTCTTTGACGGAAACTGCTACTTTGCTGGCCCTCTGGATAGAAGCATTGCTGAAGAGTTTAACCAGAGTTACAAAGAAGGAATTCTTAAAGTGACAACTGATCAAGAAAGTTATGAGAAATATTTCCAGCCCCTTGAGCATCGCTATGATGAAAAGGGAAATCGTAGCCGGATTGAGGTCGTTGTGCCTCAGAGCTTTTTTCTATACTCAATAAATTTCCACGAGTCCTAAAGCCACGGTGAGCAGAATGGATAGTAAAAATTGGGAACAAATAAAATCTCAGTCTAAGCTCGGTCAGTTTGTTCAAGGCACAGTGGAGTTTCATGCACCTTTTGGAGTTTTTCTAACAATTGATGAACCTTTAGTTAAAGGGTTAATCAAAATTCCCGACTTTTTAGACGAGGGAGAAATGACTGAAGCCATGTATCCCGAAATTGGTACAACATTAGGCGCAGTTGTAGTTGGTTATAACGAGAGTAATTGTCGCGAAATTTACTTAAGTGCAAGACCCAGTGTTCTTCATAAAGCGCTTGTCCCCCTAAGCTTTCCTACTTTGGCTGTATAAAATTTCTCTCTATATAATGAAGCAATCAATTTTAGCTTGGAGTTAGCCTATGCTGCGAGAAGAACTTAAAAAAGAATTAGATAAACTCAACGATGAGCAACTTAAACAAATTGCTGATTTTATTGCTTTAGTTGAACAACAGCCACAACAAATTACCCGATCGCAACCATTTTGGCAAACAGCGATACCTTTAGACAGGGCTACAGAATTTCAGCGATGGGTGTCACAACTTCCTAAGAGTAACTCAAGCTTAAATGACTCAGCCTTTAATCGCGATAGCATTTATGAATAATGACAAAATATCTCCTTGATACGAATGTTGTCATGCGCTTTTGTAATCCTTCTGATACCCAACATCAGCTTGCAACAGAAGCAGTCTTTCACATACTCATGCAGTCAGATGAATGTTTACTGATTCCGCAAGTTATTATTGAGTTTTGGGTCGTTGCCACAAGACCAATTCAAGCAAATGGCCTGGCCTGGACTGTAGAACGGACTAGAAATATGATTGATCAACTTCTTGATCGTTTTCCAGTTTTAGATGAAAATCCAGAGATTTTCCCAAATTGGTTGAACCTAGTCACCACTCACAAAGTAATGGGTAAGCGCACTCATGATGCTCGTATCATTGCTGCCATGCTTTCACATGAAATTACACATCTCTTGACCTTCAATCCAAGCGACTTTACTGGTCTATCAAGTATTAAAATCGTTCATCCACAAGACTTGATTTTGTTTGAGGCTCAGTAGTCGTAGGCATTGATAATGCAATATCTTATTCTAATTGAAAAAACAGTCACAGGATATTCTGCCTATTCTCCTGATCTGCCAGGGTGTGTTTCAACTGGGGCAACTCGTGAGGAAGTTGAACACAATATGCAAGAAGCTGTGGAGTTTCATCTGGAAGGATTAAAACTAGAGGGATTAGAGATTCCTTCTCCCACGACTTTATCGGCCTATGTTGAAGTTGCTGCCTAGCGCAGTGTCTTTTTAGTGCATCCATGAAATCCTAAAAGCCTTGATATTAAATAGATTCAATATTGGAATAATCTTGATGATTTTATGGATAACGGACGAAACAAATGAAAATCATCATTGACCTACCAGCAGATATTGAACAAGACCTAACACGTCAAGCAGCCCAGGCCAAGATTCCACTTCAAGCCTTAATTTTGTAAACCTTACGCCAATTAGCCCAATCAAAATCTAATTCTATTTCCCAATGGTCAGATATTGTCTTATCTTACGAAGGAAGCCCTGACTTTCCTGCTTTTGAATCCTACCGTGACGAACTCGTAGAACCCCATGAGCCAGAGTTATTCTAATGCGCTATCTTCTTGGCTCTTGCCTTATCATTGACTTTATCAAACCTGAGTAACTGACTCACCTGCTTCATTCAAAACATCTATATAAAGCTGACTGTTGATTCGGAAATTCGCTTCACTTTTCAATTCATCCACTATGGGTTTAACTGCCCTGATTAAATTTTGACGTTTTGCCAATAACAGAATTCCCAATACACCCGTAATCTTTAATTCAAAGTCTTTTGCAGCTTGTCTACCCAGGCGTTCATTAATTAACAGTCGGTTTGCTTTAACCTCAACTGCCAGTGCAATTGCCTCTACCTCCCCAATATTTATATATGTTCTTAACTCAGCAACCAATTTCTGATTTTGTACTGAACAAACTTCTAGGAAACTTGCTGACTGTACTGCTGTAACTATTTTTTCACCCGCTCTCTCATCTAATAACTCCTCATACACTGCGGTAGAAATTAAAATACTTCCATAAATCTCTTGTATGAGGCTTAGCTTCCCCACTTTTGCCAAATTTGAAATGGGTGAAGTATTACTGACAATGATCATCGCTATTTTATTTCTCTAATATTGTCGAGATCATCCTGAAAGTCATTAACATCATAGTGAACACAAATTTCCCGATCCGCTAATAGTTTCTGAAATTGCATTCGATGTAATCCAACTAGTTCACTTGCTTTTCCCAAGCTAATTTTGTTTTGTTGAAACAGCATTAGAACAATTTCCAAAAATAGCTCATTTTCTGAAAAGCCACTTGCTTTAGCAAGGTCTTCTGAAATTACCAAACTCATGCCCAGGCCCCTACCTTTGAACCCTTTATCTAAATCCTAGCAATCAAAGTAAGACTGAGGTTTTTAACTGATGATACTATAGTGAACAGTAATGATTCGTGAGAATAGCCCAGAATTATCTATCCCTGCAAAGTTTTGGTTTCATCCTAGGCTCAACGAGGGGGGATTCTTTACCAAGGCTTCTGATGATCAGTCATTCTCACAAATCAAGACGGACTGCTATAGTGTATATGCGGCAAAAAGCCAGATAACTCTCTGCATAGTCTACTTATCATGCAATTTACTTGAAAGTCTTCCAATTTTTCTAATGATTTAATATTTTGGGGAAAATAATTCATATTGCTTGTTTGTTGTATTGATGTAAATAACTTCCAGCCATTAAGCTCCAAGAACCCTTAGGCAGTAATCTTCTTGAAATCAAGCATGAACCTTATCAACATTGAGAATTCGGCCCATTAATGTCCGAGTTTTAGCAGAAATGACTATAACCCTTGCTTACTGAGCCTCAGGAGATTTCAAGGTATGGCATTGGGCTTGATTTCGCAGGAGATGATCGCACAAAACTAAAGCTACCATCGCTTCCACCATTGGGACGGCCCGCGGCAAAACACAGGGATCATGACGACCTTTAGCGGCTAAAACCGTTGCTTCTCCGGCCTGGTTGACGGTGTTTTGAGGTTTACCGATAGTCGCTGTAGGCTTAAAGGCAACCCGGATAATGATATTTTCACCGTTAGAAATACCCCCTTGTACTCCTCCAGAGCGATTAGTGACCGTGCGAATTTGCCCTTGATCATCGGTATAAAACTCGTCATTATGCTCCAGGCCTGTTAACAGAGTTCCAGCAAATCCTGAGCCAATTTCAAACCCTTTGGTTGCGGGCAGAGACATCACAGCCTTGGCTAAATCCGCCTCTAATTTGTCAAAGACGGGTTCACCCAGGCCCCGCGGCACATGACGGGCCACACATTCGATCACGCCACCCACAGAATTAGCCTGCCGCCGAATCTGATCAATCAACTCAATCATTTTTTCGGCCGCAACAGCATCGGGACAACGGAGAATATTGCTTTCAATTTGCTCAAGGGTCACAGTGGCCGGATCAACGTGGGCTTCTAACTCCTTAATCCGGCAAACATAGGCCAAGACCTCTACTCCCGCCACTTGTTTGAGAATTTTCTTGGCAATTGCCCCCGCAGCCACCCGCCCAATGGTTTCCCGCGCCGAAGACCGGCCACCCCCCTGCCAGTTGCGAATCCCATATTTAGCGTCATAGGTGGCATCGGCATGGGACGGGCGATAGACTTCGGCCATCTCGGCATAGTCTTGGGGCCTGGTATCTTTATTTCGTACCAGGATCGTAATCGGGGTTCCCAGGGTTTGCCCTTGAAAAACACCGGAGAGAATTTCACAGGTATCGGCTTCTTGGCGCGGGGTGGTAATCCGGCTCTGGCCTGGCCGGCGGCGATCTAACTCGAACTGAATATCAGTCACATCTAGGGCTAGTTTTGGTGGACAGCCATCTATGACAACACCCACGCCTCCCCCGTGTGATTCGCCAAAGGTGGTGATCCGAAATAGATGTCCAAAGGTGTTGCCCATGATAGATAAAGATGCGTCAGGATAAATGACTGGAATATTGTGCTTTTCTAGCTTCTCAGATTGAGGGATAATGCTTAACAGGTTCTAGCCAATTTGGGTTAGATTACCCATCCCCTTGGATACCGCTGGTTTTATTGCTACCGAAGTTTAGGAGATTGACGGAGTTATAATTATGTCTATTTTGTTTCAACTGGCTTTAGCGGCGTTAGTCATTTTGTCCTTTGTCATGGTGGTGGGTGTGCCGGTAGCCTATGCTTCACCTCAAGATTGGGATCGGTCTAAACAGTTACTCTACATTGGCTCCGGGGCCTGGATTATCTTAGTGCTTTTGGTCGGTGCCCTTAACTTTTTAGTGGTTTAAGCGTTCATGGCTGTTTTTGAGGGGACATTCCATCAACTCAGTGGCTCTCGGTTTGCCATTATTATTGCCCGGTTTAATGATCTAATCAGTGCCAAGTTACTGGAAGGCTGTCAGGATTGTTTACGGCGGCATGGGGTCGATCCAGATCCAAATGGGACTCAGGTGGACTACATTTGGGTTCCAGGAAGTTTTGAAGTGCCCCTCGTTGCAGCCCAAACCGCAGCTAGTCGCCGCTATGCCGCTGTCATTTGTTTGGGAGCCGTGATTCGCGGGCAAACCCCCCACTTTGATTATGTTGCGGCAGAAGTCACCAAAGGGATTGCCACGGCCAGTATGCAAACCGGGGTTCCAATTATTTATGGGATTTTGACGGCGGATACGATGCAGCAGGCCTTAGAGCGGGCTGGAATTAAGAGCAATAAAGGCTGGGATTATGCCCTGAATGCCTTGGAAATGGCCAGCTTAATGAAACAACTCCAACCGGGACTGGCTGGAACGACGGCAAATTTACCCCCCAATCGGGAACACGCGCCCCAATTACCCTCTAGCTAGACCAAGGGATTAACTGCCCGGTGTGAGAGGGTTGTGAGGAGAGATATTCCAATTAAGTGGTGGGAATTTATTGCCGAGGCTTAGCCTTGTTCACTTTCAGCGTCCGTCCTAACCACATCGCCCCGTCAAATTCGGCAATAGCGGCTTCTTCTTCCGCATCGGCTGCGAGTTCGACAAAGGCAAATCCACGCCGCTTTCCAGTTTCCCGATCGACAGGTAGAACAACCCGCTTAACCGTACCGTGCTTGGCAAAGATTTCCCGTAAGTTTTCTTCGGTTGCATCGTATGATAAATTGCCTACATAAAGAGTCATAGCCTAGACCAGAAGCATCCTTGAAGAAGATCATAGCTTGACCATTTTGATTACCGTGCGTTCCATGCTACAAAATCAGCTTCTTGGAACAGAGTTTTAGTTTAGGATCATTCATTCTTAATTTATTCTTAATTATAAAATCTTAGAGACAGTAGCTTGTGCGGGCCGGCGTTCACCCCTGCTGAAACGGGCTGGATCACTCTAGCTTTCTAATTGTTGCAGTAAATCTCGAGCGATGGCCTGAGACCCCCCAGAGTGACCAACTCGTTCTCGCCCATTCACCTGACAGGCCTGGAGATAGGTGGGGTTATTCCAGGTTGCTTTGACCCAGGCCCCAACCTGCTGAATTTGCTCATCCCGATCTAAATTCGGAGCTAGGGTTTGGACGGAGGAGCCAAGAAGTCGGTTTTGAGCCTCAGCAAAGCGATAAGTGAATTGCGGCCCAGGCCCAGGAATTTGTAACACAGGTTTCCCCAGGCCAACGGCTTGTTCAACGGCTGTCCCCGCCATCCCCCAGACGAGATCACAGGATTGGAGAATATCGGCAAAGGCCTGGTAGTAGCAATGAACCGTGACGTTGCTTTTAGAGAGTCGCAGATGGTGGGGATTCTTGAGATCCAACTGTAGATGCCATCCTTCAAGTTGACTGATCTCCTCCAGCATTTGCGGGGTTAGTACGGCAACTAGAGCGACTAGAAACTGCGCCGGAGTCATGCTGCCCACACCAAAACATAAACTCAATAGTTGTTTCAAATTATGAGCCGCTTCGGGGACACGACTGCCCGGAAAGAGGGCAATCAGGGGTGGACTGTTGGCCTGATCCTTCGGGGTAACAACCAGGCCCTGGGGTTGAATTGCATCCATAATCGGATACCCCAAGAATTTAGCTTTGGTAATTCCTTTGCCTTGTAATTCCTGAGCGGTAAAGGCATCACGGGTATAAACAGCTTGACAACGCCGAGAACGCAAGCAGGCCCAGGCCAAGGCGGGAATTTTTAGATGTCCTTCATAATAGCTAGAGGTTGAGACAATAAACCCACAAAAGGGTCGCCCCGTTAACCAGGCCAAGCCCAAGACCACAATATCCCCCGTCGCTAAAATCAAGTCGCAAGTAGGTGCAATTTTTAACGTGGCCTGGAGTTGTTGCCAAGTCAGGAGGATTAAACCTGAAAAAACATCTCGCAGGAAAAAGAGCGGATTCATATAAAAAATTCCGCCCGATGGCATGGTTTGGGTTGGGCCAATGATCGGAATTTGCCGATTTTTATAGGCTGTTCCAGCTCCGGCGATGGGCATGGCTAACACGTCAATTTCGGAAGCCACTTTCTGGAGCGCATCAATAATCAAGCCGGTGTTCAAGTCTTCACCGTGACCATTACTCAAGCACAACAAACGGATCATGGAGAGAGACTATCCTGAAGAACATCAGATCCATAGGGACTTGGCCAATAAAAAAGGGCAGAGCCATAACCCCACCCCGTTAAGTTTTAGATTTAATCTGATAATTGTCAGATCACTGTTTGCTCAAGATATTAGCGATGACTGAGTTTGAAATGCCCCAAGCCAGCGACAGAAATTACCTAGAGGGGATGAAACAGTAAATCGGGGAAAAAGCGATTAAATTCAATTAACAAACCAGCGGTAAAGGCCATCCAAACCGCAGCCAAAACTGGAGCCGTGGAAAGATAGGTAAGCAAATATTTCACTTGCATGGGTGTTTGTCCTTATAGTCGGAATACGTGAGAGATTAACGCGGAGAAACCGTAATGTCGCTGTCAGCTGCAGTTAGTTCCCCAGATAAGAGTTCTTTGACGGACAAGAGGGGCCAGAGAACGCCGGGTAACATACATTTGATTGCTAAAGGGACATCAATGACGATTTCTTTTTGAGTTGCTTCTCCACTCTTCCGGGCGGCGATCAGATAAGCTCGTCCAACCCAGCCAATCCAACCGGCAATATACAAGAACAGAGCACTGGGAATTAAAAAGTCACCCGCCCGATCTAACCGACCATCAACGATTAAATGGGGTAAGCCGTCTTCGCCACAGAGGGCCTGGCTATAGCGTTCAAAACGTTGCTGCCCAGAGGTGGGATCAGCGGTGGTGTTGCGAGCAGTCGCGGCCCGCTTTTGGAAGGCCGGTGAATCTTTGCACGGCACTAAACCAGCGACATCAGCAGACGCAATCGGAGTAAAGCCAATCCAGAGGCAAAGAACCAGCACAAGGGCAAACAATCGGTGCATGAAATTGTTTTCCTCAATTCAATACAGAACATGGGGTGCATCAAAGTAACGGTTAGACTTGACAAAGGGAACGGCTATATCAGTTTCAGCCTGTGATTCTCTGCCAATGAGTTTACTCTGAGGCAATAACTGTTTAGAACCTTAGCAGCTAATGGCGATTATTTTAGGAATTGAAACGAGTTGTGATGAAACTGCGGCGGCTGTCGTAAACAATCGTTACATTCTCAGCAATGTCGTGGCCTCCCAAGTTCTCGCCCACCAACCCTATGGGGGAGTTGTACCAGAGGTGGCGTCGCGCTGTCATTTAGAAACCATCAACCTAGTCATTGAAGAAGCCCTCAATAAGGCCGGACTGACTTGGGCAGAACTCGATGGGATTGGGGTTACTTGCGCCCCTGGCCTGGTGGGTTCTTTGCTGATTGGGGTGATGGCGGCCAAAACTTTAGCCCTTGTCCATCACAAACCCTTGATTGGGGTGCATCATCTTGAGGGTCATATTTACGCGTCTTATTTGGCGAACCCAGGCCTGGAGCCACCCTTTTTATGTCTTTTGGTTTCTGGCGGTCATACTAGCTTGATCCATGTCCAGGCCTGTGGGAAGTATGAAATCTTGGGACAGACGCGGGATGATGCGGCGGGGGAAGCCTTTGATAAGGTGGCCCGCCTTTTACAGTTGGGTTATCCGGGTGGGCCTGCCATGGATCGGGCTGCCAAGGAGGGAAATCCCCATGCTTTTGTCCTTCCCGAAGGGAATGTATCCACCCCAGAGGGCAAAATTCATCCCTATGACACCAGCTTTAGTGGTCTCAAAACTGCCATGGCTCGCTTAATAACCAAACTTCAGGCAGACAAAGGTTCATTACCAACGGCTGACTTGGCGGCCAGTTTTCAAGCAACTGTGGCCCGAGCTTTAACCAAACGGGTGATCAAGGCTGCGTTGGATCGGGGCCTGGGGCATATCGTAATTGGGGGGGGAGTGGCAGCTAACTCAGAACTGCGGCGGCAATTGATGGCGGCAACCACGGCCCATGGCCTGGACGTTACTTTTCCCCCTTTAGCCCTCTGTACAGATAATGCAGCGATGATTGCAGCCGCAGGGGCCGAACACTACCAAAACAATCAAGTCTCTGGGGTAAACTTGGCCACTCACTCTCGCCTAGCCTTAACCCAAGTCAATTCTCTCTACTCAGCGAGCCGATCTGGTTAAGATTTGTTTGTCGTTGGGCCTAATCTCGAGATAAACTTAAAAACGGTGGACGCATAGCTCAGTTGGTTAGAGCACCACGTTGACATCGTGGGGGTCACTGGTTCGAGTCCAGTTGTGTCCATAAGGGTTTCAGGGTTTGGTGGTTAGTGCCTTGCACGTAACTTGCACGTAATCCATATCTAAAAATAGCTAATGGGGTTAAAGATACCACCGGGATTTATTGCCCTGTCTTAGGTGTTTCATCTGCCAGCCCCAGAACTGGTATGGACAGTAAGATGTCAGCTTGTTATTTAGTTGTGGTTAAGCCTTTTTCAAGTCATGTCATGATTACCAATAAAGAAATTGAAATAATTTCAACTCACCCAGGCCCGACAGCTTGGGTATTTTTTTAGGCACGGTCAAACCATAGGACTTTAATCACCCCACTACCGACCAACGTCACCAGGCCCACAATGAAGGCCCATAGCCGCCCATCGGTAGAGCGTTGCTGAGTGCGTAACTCGGTGATGTTGTCATTGATGGCTTTTATCTGTATCTGCACAGCCTCAAATTTCATATCTACCTTGTCATTGAGAGCCTTAAATTGCTCATCATTCTTAGCCTGGTTAACTCGCACTTCCAGGGTTAAGGCTTGCATATCATTCCGCATGGCTTGGATAGCTCCCAAGATGGCTTGGGTATCCGATGCTGTTAACTCACTCATTAGCTTTCTCCCTTGGTTAGCGGTGAATCCTTGAAAGTTTCATGGATAGGGATATTACTACTATCCGGGGTTAAATCCTTCAGGCTAAGTATGAAACTTTCATACTTAGGCATTATTCTCTCCCTTGGGTTTACGCCCGCGCCGTTTAGGAGCTGCTACAGCTGCGGCTACATCCCCAGGCCTGGTATCTGCAACATCTACAGCTGCGGGTTCATTGCCCATCAGTTCACGCTGTGCAGCTTCAGTGATGACTCTACGAAGCCAGATAGAGCGATTTTTAAGCCGCCTTACTTCTGTATCAATCGGCAATGGCAAGGCCACGGCCACAGGTTCGCCTAGCTTCACATTGGAAGGAACATCTGGGGCCGGGGGGAATTGCTTGGCTAAAAATTCTGGGGTCTGTATTGGATTTGGGTTACCACCTATGCTCCCTTTTCTTTTCATGACTACATCTCAAGACATAGCCCAAATTATAGCGGGTTATACCTGGATATAACGGGAAAGATTAGCTTGACTTATGAAGTATCCAGTTATAACGGGATAATTGTTATCATTTATCTATTGATGTTCCCGTTATAACGGGTTATATTAGAAATTGTAGAGGGAAGGGCAACCACCAAGTTAACTCCTTCCCACACTCTCTAGGAGCATCCCTATTATGACCACCAAATCTGCTACCAACCTCATCTACACCGCCGCCAATGCTGCCCGCATCTTGGGCAAACGGTTTTCTGGGTTGAACATCCAAGTCTGGTTTAACTGCGTTTACGTCCACGCTAAAGGGCAATTCTCCCGCTTCATTTCTAAAGCATCCTTTAAGCAAATGTTTGTAGATTTCCGCAAAGCTGGGGCCAAAGCCTTAACCGTCACCGCTAACTTATTCGTTCCTAACACTTTCAAAGTTCGCAATGAAACTAAAGACACTGCCTACGATGTCTTGATTATTGAAAAGCACATCACCTGTGGCTGTGAAGATTACAACCATCAATTTGAAGCAATGGGGAAAGGGGTTTGTAAGCATGGCTACGCTGTCCTAAACCATCTCGGTTATAACTCCTTAGCGGCTTACATCAATGGCTAAGAGGAGCCGAAAGGGGGAGAAAGCCCCCGCCTACACCCAAGAGGCTGTGAGCAAACTTCTAGGACTTTACTACTTAACTCATCGCATCCAAATCCAAGAGTTTAATCATGTTGTCTTAGTCGTTATTCCTGGTATTTATTCCCGCTTTTTGAGCAAGTCTAAATTCCGTTAAAGCCTCTCTTGGTAAGCTATACAGCCTTGAGCAACTAACAGTAAAATATAGAAAGAATGGTGACACAAATGACTTACGAACAATACATCAACCGGCTTCGTGAACAGCAAGATGAAGAACGCGCCGCCGCTGAATTAGACCGTGAACAGTTCATGTTTGATGATGCCCATGAATCTGAGTACTGGGACTGTCTTGAATGTGCCGCCCCGCCTGAAGTTTTAGAAGACACACCGCAATAGATTCATCCAGGCCTGGGGGAGCCTTAATCCCCCGCTAGATTGCCCCCGTAACCAATGGAGAAAACGACATGAACGCAACCGTAGCCACCGCCCCGATTCACGCCCGTGTAGCTTATATTTCTGAGCCTAAGCCATCAAAATATGGCGATGGCTATTATTGCAGCATTTTGTTTAGAGACCTATCCAAATCTGATGATGATGAATCAGGGAAAATTTGGAAAAATCTGGATACTAACGCCGCCTGTGATTACCTGATTGATGACATAGTGGCTCTCCATCCAGAGACCGATGACAAAGGCAAAACTCATCACCGCATTGAGCTAATCCAACAAGCCACTGGAGAGGCCCAGCCAGGCCCTAAGCCCATAGCGGTAAAGAATCATCCCGTTAACGCTGTCATCTCTACAGAGCCCAACCCAGAGCCGCCATCTAAGCCTGGTGAATGGAGTCTCAAACAAATCCAATCTGCATTGTCCCGCCCATTGCCCCAGGCTTTACTGGCATCTAAAAAAATGGGAGGTCGTGACATTACCTATATCCCTTGGTATCAAGTCAATCGGATTCTTGATAAATACTGCCCCGGTTGGACTTGGCAGATTGTCCGCATGGAGTTGACCAGCAAGCAATTATTTATGGTCGGTGAGTTGGCAGTCCACACCCGTGATGGCCTGGTCGTGCGCTCTGCCAGTGGCCGTGAGGATTTGGATTGTTCTAGCTATGGTGACCCATCCAGTAACGCAGAATCTATGGCCTTTAGACGCTGTGCTGCCAAGTTTGGCCTGGGTTTGTACTTGTACGACAAATAATGCTGATTTTCCTGGGAAGTGACTAACCAGGGTTTACTATTCACCTACTTTGAGGATTCACCCAATGGACAGCAAAGAATTGATTTCCTCGTTAGAAACTGCGCTTGCTGAAATTGAGGACAATCTGCGTTCAATTCAACTCATTAGCGATGAATGTATTGAAGGTTTTACGGAGCCTAAACCGGAAATGATGATGCAGATTCACATCCTGGCAGAACAGGCACTTAAGCAGGTTAAAACCATCAAATCCTAAACTCTTTAACCAGCCCGTTCTCTCTTAAATTGAATCAGTTGGGTCAATGTTGACATAATTATTCCTCGACTTGCTCAAAATCGACATCCAGGGTCATTTTTGTAACTAGTTTCTCATACCACCTATCCCGTTCCGCCTCCATCCAGGCCAAGGTAAATTCTGGGGTTTCTTTGATTCTGGCTTCTTGATACCAGGCTGCTAAATCTGGGTCAACTGCGGTGGATTCTGCGCCCTCTAGCCGTTGTTTTTCAATATCAAGAATGATCGCATAGATTGCTTTTTGGGCCTCCGACCAGGCCATGTATTCCTGAATAGATTCAACAAATCCAAGCTGGACAAAATGATGCCCAATATTTTCCCATTTGGATAGGAAAAGTTGCTCAGCGAGTTCAGAATACTCATTCAACAAAGCTTGATATCGTTGTGGATCAACGCCTTGGGTGGGTGCTTGTGGTTCCATTCCCTTAACCCGGTCTAGCACCTCTTTAGAAGCTGCTAGTTGAACGTGATACGGGCACTCATCCTCACTGATTAGTTCACCAAGCCGATTGGCGGCATCTAGGGCGTAGCTTCGTAATACTCGCTTGCAATCTTTTTGCAGTGCCTGGAGTTCAGCATCTACAACCGCCATAAAATCAGGGTCTTTTTTCCATCGAATAATTGTGCTTCGGTCGCAGCCGATTTCCCGTGCTACAGCTGCATTGGATTGGCCTTGAGCCAAAAGGGTTGCAGCCTGGGTTTGTTGGAGGGAAATTAGTTTGTTCATGGGTTATTTTCCGTTGCATAGTGTTTCAACTTTCTGCATTTCACCTGGTTTCACCTGGTTTTACCTCGTTTCACTAAAAACACGCCGTCCATATTCCAGTAAACACAGCGCATCAGCCATCCCGTCATGGGGCTTGCGACACCGTGGGCCTGGGAGTAACGACACCTGGGGGAACGCTCTACGACAATAGTCAATGGCGGCATTTTTGTCTTTTTGGCTACCCGCCAAGACGACTTTCTTCCAGGCCTGGGGCGTAACCAGTTCAACCGAGATATTCAGGGCGGCGGCGATTCCCAGGATGGCTCCAAAGCCTTTACCAAAGGTGAACATACTCGCAACACCTTGGCCTGGCATGGAGTGAACTTTTTCTACCACTACCAGGCCTGGGTTTGATTCCTTAAGCCATTGGGCCAGGGTAGCCAAATCTAAATCCTTCCCGGCAATAGGTAGGGGTTTCGCGATGACGTTCCCGCCGTGGAGGATAGCCAGACCTCCTGACAGGCCTGGATCAACTGCCGCTAGATTCACTTTTCACCTCCTGTAGATATTTCTCGATTTCTTGCGCCCGCAATCCTGTGACACAACCGCTATCGGCTTCCAAAAGTTGGATTCCCCACTGGTTAGGGGCAGTCGTGACCGTATACCAGGCCGGCTTCTTGAAGTGAAGCGGGGTTCTGAGTAGGAGCCTTTGCCCGATCTGGTACCTCATGCGGTAGCCTCCTGTTGAACTTTTCCGAGATACTTTGAACGCTTACGCCCTTGCTCATCCCGCCAACATCGGTATTTATAGCGGTTGCCTTTGATGAGCTTGGTTTCTTGCCATCCTTGGTTAGGTGGCATTGATACAGACTTGCTCCCTAACTCGTTGCCAAAGCTGTCCCATCCCGGCCGTGTCTCCCTGGCAAACAGTTCTAAGTAAGGGCCTGGTAAATTCCGCTCTGCATAGTCATGGAGTGATTCAGGTTTGCGACTATGCTTAAACCGCTCGCTGCATAGAATCCCCAGGTCTGAACTGCGGGGAGCTTGAGCATTGCCCCTGGATGCAATCAGGATCAACTCACTGCATCCTCTAATCCAATAACCAGTCCCATAGACTAAAGTCTCACTCTCAGCATTTTGGAGCTTGATCCAAGGGAATGCAGTTTTGTAAGTGAATCCCCAGGCCTGGATGACATCTAGGGCATTGGGTAAACATGGGTTGGTTGCCCATAGCAGTAGAACACAGTCTCTCTCTGCCAACTTGCTAACAGGCAAGGCTTTGATCTGCGCTGCCGTCATCGTGGGGTAATGCTTTGCCGCCGCCCCATTTTGACGGTTGCTGTAAGCCCAGGGAGGATCCGCAATGATGCAACTGTACTTAGTCATGATTGCCCACCTTCACAGGCCCGCACTTTTGCCATCGGATAGGTTTCAGGATGCCCTGGTGCTTCGGCTAACTCCACGATTGCCAGGCCATTGATGTTTTTTCCTCTGTAGATGTAGCCGTTCTCCCACCCCAAAGTGGGATGCTTCACCTCACAGGGTTGGCCTGGTTGCAAACCACCAGAAAAGTTGTTTTTAGCTAACTGCCCAAGATGGTCAAGATGCCCAAGATTGTCATCACTAGAAGCCTTATCTGGTAAAGGTTTGAGGCTGTCTTGACCAGTTTGCATCTCAGGCTCAACTGCCCAAGATTTAGGGGGCAACTGCCCAAGACGCGAGCCATTTTGACTGTTCAAAGTAGGTTGATGCCCATTGCCAGTGCTTAAGTTTTTCAGTCCCGACTCTGGGGGAAGTTCGGCCTCATCATGGGCAGATATGGCTTTTGTCTTGGGCAGTTTGGGGTCTATCTTGGGCAGTTGTGAAACTGGTAAAGATTGCTGTACCTCTTGCCCTGTTTGAGTTTCAGAGCCTCTATCTTGACCATCTTGGGCATCTTGGGCAGTTTTACCAAAACAACTTTCTTGGGGAGTTTCTTTGAACGAAATTCCATGAATGACGGGATGGTAGTTCTTAGAATCTTCAACCTGTTCTCTGAGCTTCTTGGCTTTGGGGAAGACTTCAAGAAACCGGGCTGCAACCTGATTAACGCCCCGGACGTTCTTATCGGAGCGTTTGGGCTGATCCACCCAAGTCAGTTTCTCCTTTCCCTTGGCAGTTGTGGGAGGCTCAACAATCAACGTGCCTTGTTCGATGTACCAGGCCCGGAGCCGTTCCCATAGCTCCTTAACTGTCTCCTTACCGTCAGGATTGGCCACCAGGCCCGTATCTTGGCAAAACTGCAGCAGGTGACAGCTTTCCCGCTGAATTTCCTCCAGGTAGTGATCCGTTGCGCTGTAGTCAATCCCCTCGGTCACCACTAACTGAAGGTGCTTAATCAAGTCATTCAGGAAAGCCGGGAGTAACTTTTCTTGGATAAATTCAGGGTCTTCCTTGTAGCGTGAATCTGCCTGTAGTTGGCCTGGGACTGGGTTTCTGGCATAGGTTTTGTTGAAAGGGATAAATCCCCACCGGGATTTGGTTGCTTCCAAATGAGCCACCAAGTCAGGAGCCTCGTTGACGTTGAACAGAAACACGGCTTGGGGAGACTCTTGGATGGAGTCAAGATACTTCCGTTCAAAGTCAATCGGATCCCCGGTGATAGCTGCCCTTAATCCCTTGAGTTGGTCAATCCGTCCCACATCTACGTTTTCACTGGGCCAACTAATTGAACTACCCCGTAAGGAGTAAACCCCAAACTTTCGTCCGCTATCATAGGCTTGCCAGTCAGTTACAGACACTCCACAAATGCGGCCATGCCCCATGAGTAACTGGCATAGAACTCTCAGAGTATCTTTACCGTTAGAGCCATCGCCTTTGAGAAAGACAGCCTTTACGCCCCGCCCTTTGTGCTTCCGCACCGTTGCAACATCAAAGCTGGCGGCAATGGTTTTTAGGAAAATCTCACGGGGTTTATCCTCCAAGCACTCCATCAGTTGTTGGTATTCAGTTGGATCCGCCTTGGGGTTGTAAATTACTAAGGGTTCACCGGTGTAGAGATGTTGAGCTGGATCGTGGGGAACTAACTCAGTCTTGAGAGTTTTACCCTCCCAGTGAAAGGTCAAAACACCATTGCGACAGTTCAGACCTGGGGGATTGATTTCTGTAACTGTGCAGCCCTGCTTTTGCCATTCCAAAATTTGCTTGACGAATCCAGGCTTTGCAAATGGATAGGTTGAGAATTCCCCTTCTGTGGATTTATTGATTTTCTTGACCGCGTAACGGTTGCAAAACTCCCTTAACCTGGGGTATTCCGCCTCATCTGGGACTGGTTTGTAGTAACTTCCCTCCCACTGGTGAAGCACACCGCCAAAGCAAATCCAATGCTCATCACTGGGATACAAGGCTGCACAGGCCTTCTGTAGGAATTCGGTGCCATCCTCTGTTTTCCCTTGCGGTGTCTCACCTGGGGCCTGGGTTGCCTGGGAACCTGCCACCTTAGCCTTGGGTTGCTTCGTAGCCGCCGTCAAACAGTTCTCTAATTTATCCTCAGATAAAGATGGGCCTGGGTTATCACCTTCCGCGGATCTCCAAATCATCTCGGCTTCACGGGGTTCCAATGGGGGAGAGCAACGCCCACAGTAGTTATCGAATAACGCCCGCGGGTTGGGATAAACCTCTTTGCCCCGTAGCCATTGAGTCGTTCCGATCAAGTCTCTGGCCAATGCTGCCCCTGACTTATTCCGGGTTCCTTCCGCTGCCCCACTATTGACCAGGCCACGGTTAGCCACTGCCAAACAGGCCAGCAAAATCTCATCATCAGATTTTGAGATGGCCGGCTGTGAAGCTGGGGCCTGGGAACCCTGTTCAGTTGGGATAATTGCCCGTAGCTCGCCAAAGCTATACCTTTTTCCCGAGTTCAGGATAATGGTTGATTGCTCACCGGTGGCCTGGTGAAAAGCCCCAGCAAGCCGCAATACCCGGCTAGGATCCTTTAACGCCCGGTCAGCATCGGCAAAATCCAATAAGTCAGCCTGGAGTTTCACCCAGAGAGCGGGGCTAATCGGCTCGCTTAAAACCCAATAGGAATGGATAGATTTGCCTCCGGTATCAATTTGCAGCGTGGGTTCAGGTAATTCCAGTCCACGCCATAGCTCGGCCGAGATGGCTTTATCAAGATTGTCATGTTCATAGAAGACGGCCCGACACTGGTGAACATCACTCTTGCGGTGGCCACCACCATTGACAACAAAATAAACACCCCGCCCCTGTTGCTGCCAGGCCTGGATTTGCTCAATGGGTAAATCACTCGCTACGGCCTCACACTTGCGGCCTTTGTCCCCTGCCTGCCTGGGGTCGTTTGAAGAATAGAACGACCTTAGAAATACCGTTTCGTCTTTGCTGTAGCTAAGGGCTTTGAGTTGGGCCTTGGCCTGGTCTAGATTGAATTTCACAAGGTTTCTCCATTAAGTAATTGGACAGAGAGAAAACCTGTGCATTAGACTTAAGTTGTTGCAAAAGCCTAATACACAAGCTTTTTGAAACCCTGGAGATTCGCCTCTCCGGGGTTTCGCGCGTTCAAGGGCCGCCGCCCATCAAACTTTCCTGATATTGCAAACAAAACTTTTCGTGAAGCTCCGGCTCGTGACGGGTTTGAAGCCAATGTTGGCAATTTTCTAGGTGATAAAGGATTTTCCTAGGCCCTCGGCCGGTCTTGGCACGCCAACAATTCCGATCCCCCAAAGCCTGGTAGTGGATCCCTTGGATCCAAATCCCCCGGAGTCGGTAATTTTTGGCGGTCCCCTCCGAAATTCCTAGTTTCTCAGCAACCACCCTTTTATCCACCCAGGCCATGCGCCCCTCCTTATCTAAAATTCCCTAGTCATCGCCAAGAATAACAAAATAAAATAAGCTTGTGTTATATCTCGCTGTAGCTATACTTTTGCTTATGAGCCTTTATTGCTGTTTGGATGAAATTCTGAAAAGCCGCCGGATATCCATGAAATCCTTAGCCGCTAAGACAAAGCTTGCCTATAGCACTGTGTTTAGAATTTGCAAAAATGATTTTGAACGCATCGAAGTTCATTCCATCGATGTCATTTGCCAGGCCCTCGACTTAGTGCCGGGTGACTGGCTCCGATGGAGGAGTGACAAACCCGGTGAAGTGAAATTAGTAGATGGGATGTCGGGGGCGCGGGTCATGGCCATGCTCCAAACTATCCCCCTCACCACTGCGATTTATCGCCACAGTCGCAACCTCAAGGATCAAGAATCCCGGCATATCCAAATCGCCAAGAGTATAGACACCCATCTCCGGGGATTGCTGGCAGAAGAACGCCAAGTCATTGAGCAGGAAAATATCGAGACATTGCGGAATACAACCAACTTTCTTTTGGATGTCATCGCAAATTATTCCGGGGATACTGCCGCCGATGAAGCTCGGAATACCGTTAACGCTCAACTAAAAGAGCGTGGTATTCCCCTCGCTTTAGAACGTCCCGACTTTAGCCTGTTAGAGGATTTGGAAAATGAAGAATAAAAGGGGTTCTGTCTCAGTTGGGGTTCGGTCTCAGTTGCTCCGGTTGCGGTGGCGTTATCAGGAAAGGGAATTTCACTTATCCCTAGGGATGCCTGATACACCACTAAATCGCAGTATTTCCCGCCGCAGGGCAAGCGAAATTGAGCAGGACATTCACCTGGGACAGTTTGACTCAACTCTGAAAAAATACCGCCCCCAGTCCCACAAAGGAACCCTAACCACCGTGCAACTGTTTGAGCAGTTCACCGCAACCCGTGAAGGTTTGGCATCCCCCCAAGCCATCAAAAGCCGCTATTATCCGTTGCTGAATAACCTAAAACGGTTTGGGCAGGACATCACCAGCGAAACCCAGGCCAGGTCTTTTGTGGATATGCTCCGGTCTCGACAATCTGCACTCATCGCCAATCAAAACCTCTCACTCTTAAAGAGTTTCGGGGATTGGGCTATCAAATCAGAACAATGGGAAACGAATCACTTTGCCAACATTGAACGGCTAAAAGCCACCCGTACCATTAACCCTAAGCGGTTGCCATTCACCAGAGAAGAAACCCGCAAGCTTTTAGACGCTGCACGACTGCATCCCCGCTGGCATGGCTACCACGATTTTGTGATGACATTGCTTTACTTGGGGTTGCGCCCATCTGAAGCTATCGGGCTGAGATGGCAACACCTCAACTGGCAACAAAAGACAATCACGATCTGCGAAAGTCTGAGCCGTTCACCCTCTGGCCGCCGGGCAAAACCAACTAAAAACAACAAAACCAGAGTCATTGATTTGCATCTCGATTTGTTGGCTATGTTCCAGGGCCGGCTCTCCGGTGGCAGGCCACCCCAGGAACTCATCTTTACCACTGCCACAGGCCAACCGATTGACGATCACAACTTTTGCCAACGAACTTGGAAAGACCTCTGTAAAGCGGCTGGTATTCCCTACCGAGTTCCCTACGCAGCCCGTCATAGCCTGGGGAGTCATTTACTAGAAAATGGAGCATCCATCCCGCAAGTTGCAGAAATTCTGGGGAACAATCCCGAAACCACAGCCCGGTATTATGCCCATGCCATTAACCGCCCTCAGATGCCAGGTTTTTGAACCTCTGCACGTAATTTGCACGCAAACTAATCTAGTCCCACTAAAAAATAACTAAATTTAGCTAACAAATTTGGAGCATAAAAACCCGCAAAACCTTACACAGAGCCTACAGCGTTCACCTGGCATGGGTTCCAGAAATTACTTACAGTCACTTTGACATCGTGGGGGTCACTGGTTCGAGTCCAGTTGTGTCCATAAAGCTAAAACCCTTATTTGACAAGGCTTTCAGGGATTGAAAAATTTGGTAATCTCTTTTAGTAAAGGGCAGATAAAATAAGGGAAGATTGTTCTTTTAGTGCCTATGTGAAACGTCCCTGGTTTCCTACGTTGCCCGACCTGTGGCTCAGACGACATCATGAAGAATGGGACGACCAGACGGGGGAAGCAAAACTATAAATGCCGTGATTGTGGTCGCCAGTTTGTGGAGAATCCTGAGTGGAAACGACGAGCCCCAGACACGACGGCAATAATTGACAGCTTGCTATGAGAGAAAATCCGATTGGCCGGTATTGCTCCTGTGCTTCAGGTGTCAGAGTCTTGGTTACAAGGATATGTCAATCAATACGATGAAACAGCCGTGACACGCCAATTGCAGGTCATGCCTAAGCCCAAAGGAGCATTAACAGTACAAATGATGAGTTGTGGTCATTTGTCGATGACAAAGGCAACAAGCAGTGGGTATGGCTGGCCCTTGATGTCACAACATGAGAGATAGTCCGTTGTCACATTGGTCTTCGCTCAAAAGACTCTGCTCTAAGATTATGGCAATTACTGCCAGCAGTGTATCGACAATGCGCCATGACTTACACCGACTATTGGGAAGCGTACAAGACCAGATTACCGAGTAAGCGACATTGTGCCGTGGGCAAGGAAACGGGCTTGACCGTTACATTGAACGCTTCAACAACACGTTATGACACGGGTATCACGATTAGTGAGACAGATGTTATCGTTCTCCAAGAAGCTGGAGAATCACATTAGTGCTATTTGGGATTTTATCCATTACTACAATGAACAGATTCGTTTAGAGAAGGCAATGAGTGCAAATCAAGCTGTCTTTTCCTCATCCGTCACTAAATAGGACTACCGATAAGCTTATTGAAGCCACATAACACCAAAATTTATTGGGAATTGGAGTTAATGTTGGGGCTGGGGGACTCTGGGGATGGGCTAGGGATAGGCGAATTGGCTTGTACCCCGGCAGCGATGACCCAACCTTCCAGGCCACCACTGGTTTTAACTCGGTAGAACTTCCCATCAGAACTGGCTTCGAGAATAGTGACGGTTTCATTCAAGGCTACTCCCCCTAAGGTGACTTCTGCACGACTGGGGCCACTACGAACACTCAAGCCAATCGGTTCGATCACCGTTCCATTCGACTCTGGGGCTGCGACTGTGGAAGTTGGGCTCGGGGTTGGGGTTGATTGAGGCACAGGTGGACTGGCAACTGGGGTAGGTTTGGGTTTGGGAGGCGGGCCCGTAATCGGGAATTCATTTTCAAATTCGGGGCGCGGAGGTGAACCAGTCAAGGGCATAACCAGTAAATAGTATCCACCAGCCAAAAGAAACAGGATAATTCCCAGGCCCAGGATTGTTCCTAAAGTTTTTGACCACATCAGTTTTGCCATCTCAACACGGATCAGCCGCAACAATTTTAGATAATCATAATCAAGACTTTAACTAATCAACTGTCATTTGTCGAATTTCATCTAGAGTCGTTTAATCTGTAGAATCTGAAGAATTGGAGTCAAACTCAATTGCAAATTTAATGCGAGCTTTGCCTTTGATCCAACTTGTTTAACCTAGCTCTAAAAGTTCTGCATCAACACCCGTTGTAGAAATTTCTGGGTTTAACTCAACATAACCTTTATTTAGTTCGCTAATAGCTGAAGCTAAATCATCTAAAAATTGATAGGAGTCGCTGATAATTCCTTGAACTAGTGGATTTAACAGGAGAGAAAGACGAAACTCTCCCATACTTAAGGACACTACTGAGTTTTCATTTTGGACATGCTTAAATCTAGGTTCCATTTCAAATCTCCAATTTATTCTAAAAATAAGTAGTTATTCAACATTCATTATTTTCCACTCACCCAATCTCCAGAACCAGGTTCGAGACTTTCGCAGTTTATACCAATGTTAAAAATATTTGTATCTTGAGTAAAGTTACCTAGACCAGCTTGCTGAATCGTGCTAAATAGCTCATTGAGACGAGTCTGAGATGTAAAGTATTGATCAACGCTTCTCTGCAATTTGTCATATTTGAAAGCAGTTTCGCCAACAAGTAAAACCATTTTTTCGTTGTTAATTGGCTTAAATTCAGTATCCATTGATATTTATCCTACTAAATTGGTTTAGAACTAGAGTGTCAAATCTTTCATTTGCCGGAGTGCATCGAGATAAGATTCAGTTTTTGTTTCTTCATCAGGCTCAAATTCAAGAGAGATTTTTATGCGTAGTTTCCCTTTCTTCCAACTCACTTCACCAGGCCTGAGAATTTCACACGGCACGCCCTCTCCTAACCACTTTTCCCGCTCACCATCACCCCAAACCGGAATCCCCCCTTTGGATTTTGTAAAATCACCGAATGCGTCTAGTCCTTTTGTTTCAAATGCTCTAGTTAGTAGATAAATGAATTCACTAAACTTAAACATTGTTTTTGTCTTAAATTCATGAAAGCAAACAGGAGCATCTTTGAATAAGCCTTGAACATCGAGGATTTCAGATTTCATAGCATTACCAGTACCCTAAAATTTAATAAAAAATGATTTAGCTATTCAACACTCATTTGACGAATATCATCTAGAGATGGCTCAAGCAAATCATCTTCTTGATCGGGATAAAAATCTAGCCTAATCTGAGTATCAGACATTAAATCTGGTTCTAACTGAAGTTCATTAAGCAAAGACCGAATTGAGTTTATATCAAATTTGGCATACTCAATTTTAATCTCATTTAAACGTTCTACAAAAACAGGATCAAAAATCTTGAAATTAATATTCATCAAAATTTTGAGCTTGCCATGTAACCATTTTTGCCCTCCGACTTGTAATAACTCACACTCTAAACCTGTCTCTGGAAAGGAACTGCCTGATATCTGCTCAAATCCAAAACGGAAGTATGAATTTAATGTTGAAGAGTGAAGATTGAATAATCCATAACAGAGGATACTATAAGCTAAACTCTCCTTGATGCTTTTTAATAAATCATTTTTGAAATCACCAACTTTGATTAATCCTTTTTTATTGGGCAGGATTACATCACCATCATTTACAAGAAGAATTGGTAAAGATTCCGAGGTACTCATGAAAATAAACTCCTATAGGTTATTCAACACTCATTTGGCGAATTTCATCTAATGTTGACTCCAAGGGCATGTCGCTAGAATCAGGTGCAAACTCAATCACAAACTTAATTCGAGCCTTACCCTTTACCCAAGTTGTTGAACCTAGCTCTAATAATTCTGCTGGTACACCTGTGGCGAAAAATTCTTGAGTGAGTTCAATGTCTCCTTTGTCCATCTCGCTAATTGCTGAAGACAAATCATCTAACATTGCATAGGAATCATCAGTAATCCCTTTAGACAATAAAGTTGAAAGCAAAGCTAAACGAAACTCTCCAGTACTCAAAGAGATAACTGAGTTTTCATTTTGAACTTGCTTAAATTTAGGTTCCATAATTAGGCCTCCAGTACAAAAATGGAAAGTTTACGAATTGACAGTTACAGAATCAGTATTAGGCAAAGGTGGCAACTCAGGCGAGATAACATAAGCAGTGGCAGGGTTTAAGACTAAATCAGTTTTTGCAATTAACGGTAATTTCTTCCGATCTAGGCCCATGAGTTCCAAACAAGAATTGATGCTGTTCACAGAAGAATTATAGGCTTGAATTTTTTCCTCCAGTTCGGCTTGTTTACGTTGATTAGCTTCGAGAGTTTTTTCTGCTTCTTTAGCCAAGGTTTTCCCTAAAAATTGCCTTGCATGATCGTATTGTTGCAAAATCGCCTCGGCTTGAGACGTTAAGACATCCAAAAGCGTACTGTTTAAGGTTTGGTTGACCTTTTGGCGATAGGTAAAGACAATCGTGCCACGGACTTTCCGCTCAAAATCTAACTTCAACAGGTCACGAATTGCGGGTTCTGCATCAATTAAGCTCTGACAATCCGATTGTTGACAGGCCCGTTGAAAGGCTTGCCGGAGTTGCCAAATAAAGACCGTATCCTCTGTGTAAAATTCTGGCCGTTCCCGCACATAACTATCACACTCATTAACCGCCGTAGTTGTAATCGCATCCAAAGCCCGTTGCTTGACCTGCCCTAACCGTTGTTCAATGCCGCCATCATGGCCCAACATTCGATACAGATCACGATAGTAGGGTTGTTGTCGCACTTGTTCTAGCAATTTATTGAAAAAGTTATTCACCGTTTCTTGAGAGGCTGCGACTAAGGTTTCTTCCAGGCCATTGGCAAGGTAATAAAAGGCTTCAGCGAGGATTCCTAAAATCGGCACAGTTGAATTCCGTTTATGGCTGGCCTGGGCATTGCGATATACATCACCAACCGAAAAATTCGCCAACAATTCATCTAAACGGTTAACCATGCGCTGACTGAGTTTAAGAAAATCGCTTTCATAGGTTTTGTTTTCCTTACTGGCAATGGCCTGGTTGAGTTCCTGTTCAATGTGGTGGCGAAATTCATCCCCAGCTTGTTTTAGTTCATGGTTGAGTTTGCGTAAATCCTGCTCCTGCATCGTGGCAATATCGTTGGGCTGAGCTTCCAAGTTTTGCCAAATTTCGAGATAGTGTTTCCGTAAACTAATGCATAGGGGTTGCAAATCATCGGCCAAGTTGACCATTAACAATGGGCGTTTTTCTTCAGTTAAATAGCGTGTTACCCCTGAACGAAATTCTTCTACCCCACTATCAGTTACCAGTTGTTCAATTAAGCCTTGGTGGTGTTCTTGCAAAATTCGGACATAGTTATTATTTGGCGTATCCGTACCACTGACAAATACATTGAAACTCTTACCCAATAATTTTCCAGAATTCGCACAGTAGTTATTAAAGGCATAGACAAATTGAGGCGTTTCTTCATTACCACCTGTATTTTTCACACTTTCGGCAAAAATACTATCCAGGCCAAACCGATCACTGGCTGAAGTTCGCCGCACTTGACTCCCATAAAACCCTAATAAACCACTGGTGCGATAAATCCGTAAATTCCCGGTAAACTGATCATTCATTAACTGTTCGAGCCGAAGTCGCAGTTGGGTGTTATACCAGGTTTCATCAATCCGATTAAAGACATAAAAGACCCGATCCCGTACCCCCTGATTGCTGCGAGTTTTTTCCAAAAGTTCTGTTTCTTCTGTGCTCAATTCCCCGGAAGCTGCGGCCTTTAAGACACAAATTACCGCCGAAGTATCCGGATTCTCAATTCGCTGGTAGGCTAAATCAGCATCTTTTTTGACCGGCGCATCAATTCCAGGCGTATCAACTAGCACATTGCCATCTTTGAGCAAATCATGGTGACAGTAATATTCAATTCGTTTTAAGACTGCACTATTAATTCCCCGCCTAGCAAAACTCGCCGCTTCTTGGATATTGGCAAAATTAAACTGCTCCATTGAAAAGGTATTGTTATTTTGGGTATGGATCCGCTCCCGATTATGCATAAATCCGGCCAATAAGTAATTTAAGGCACTGGCTTGTTTGGCTAATTCCGACTTACTTTCCCCGCCTTCCTGTTGAATGATGGCCTGGGCTTGTTTTTGGAGAGTTTGGACAGCACTGGGATCGTTGAGCTGAATGGCGGCTGGCAACTTGAGGCGATTGACTAAGATTAAAACCTGCTCCCGAATTTCTGCTTCACTGAGGAATGTTAAAACAACTCGCTCCTGTTGGGGTTCGGCATAGGCAATTAAACATTCGGTTCCGGTAGCATGGCCCTCGGCACTATAAAGAAGTTCTCGTTCCAGCAAGGCATTAATTAGCATGGATTTTCCCGCACTGAAAGCCCCGGCAAAGACAATTTGAAATGTGGGGGACACTGCTTTACCGAGGGAGGTTCTGGCCTGGGTCGTATCAAGGGTTTGCAGGGTTGGCTCTTGGTGAATCAGTTGCAGGAGTTGATCAACCGTGTTTTGCAGGTCGGGGCACAGATGGATGAGGGAAGACATAATTAACTATTCCTTAATTCGGATAAAAATGTTCCTTAACCAGGCCGGGTATTCACTCTCATCCCAGTTAATGCCCTTAAACTAGCACAATTTTTCTAGCAATCAATTTTCAAAATTATGTTAAGCCCAAGCCATTTAACTTAGACTTTTGATACATAACGCCATGAATTTGCGAAGGGGGTGGGAGTGGTCGGACTCAAGATGGAGATACTCTACTTTGGCTTGGTGTTTGGGGCTGGTTTTGGCCTGGGCATTGTGAGAACCATCTAGCTTGTGCCTTGGGTAGGGACGCGCTGGGCTGAATTGTTAGAAATGCCATGAATGTTAATGGTAATTATTCTGTCTGCTCAATGGATTGTGAAAACGACCTCAAGCGAACCTCAAGCAAATCGAAATCTAAGTCTATTTATAAGAACCTCTTCGATGAGTTCCGTAACATTTTTCTATACTGAAATTCTTTTCGCCAACTAAAATCGAAAAATTTTTAAGTTCACTAGAAGCTTAGATAGTTTGCTTAGTTTAACTATTCTAGATTGTAAAGAAGTAACTGCATTGTCATTATCAAAAGTTTGTCTTTTAATTTCGCAATAGAAGCCATAAATAAACTCCATAAATCAATTCTGAAAAGCTGGCCCTCTTGGATGTATGGTATGAACCATGGATCTCTGAAAATAATGGTACTTCCTTGAAAACTGAAACTTGTAGCTGACAAAAATCTCAGGAAGCATAAGCTGAACTTATGACCCTCATTGGCAGAGAACCATTTATTTATACTTTGTTCTCTTCCTGTGATGTGTCACAAGGAGTAGTTGTGGATTTCTTGTTTCTTTTTTTGAAGGACTTCGTCATTCAATTGCAGTCCCCAACCCTCGGTTTTTTGATTGGGGGAATGATCATTGCTGCCCTCGGGAGTGAATTGGTAATTCCAGAGGCGATTTGTACTCTCATTATTTTTATGCTGCTGACCAAAATCGGTCTGACGGGTGGCATTGCGATCCGTAATTCCAACTTGCTGGATATGGTGTTACCCATGATCTTTGCCATCATAGTGGGGGTGATTATTGTCTTCATTGCCCGCTATACACTGGCTAAGCTACCAAAGGTCAAAACCGTTGATGCAATTGCGACTGGGGGATTGTTTGGAGCCGTTAGTGGTTCTACCATGGCCGCCGCCCTGACTCTCCTGGAAACGCAAAAAATTGGATATGAGGCCTGGGCTGCGGCACTTTATCCCTTCATGGATATCCCCGCACTTGTCACTGCAATTGTGGTAGCTAATATTTATCTTAATAAAAAGAAGCGTGGTACAGCATCAGACGCTACTATGCAGGAGTCTTATAGTAAGCAGCCCGTTGCAGCAGGTGATTATCCCAGCACTCGGCAGGAGTACCGCAGCCAGCAGCAGGATACTAAGGATCATCGGGTTAAGATCTGGCCGATTATTCAGGAAAGCCTCCGGGGGCCGGCCCTATCAGCAATGTTATTAGGCCTTGCTCTTGGCATACTGACTAAGCCAGAAAGTGTCTATGAAAGCTTCTATAATCCCCTTTTCCGCGGCTTGCTTTCAATTTTGATGCTGGTCATGGGGATGGAGGCTTGGTCGAGACTCGGTGAACTACGCAAGGTAGCCCAGTGGTACGTCGCCTATAGTGTGGTAGCACCGTTTGTGCATGGGCTTATTGCCTTCGGTCTTGGCATGATTGCCCACTATGTAACAGGATTCAGCTTGGGTGGTGTTGTGATCCTCGCTGTTATTGCTGCCTCTAGTTCAGATATCTCAGGGCCACCCACGTTACGAGCTGGTATTCCCTCTGCTAATCCCTCCGCCTATATCGGTGCTTCCACAGCTATTGGTACGCCAGTAGCGATCGGCTTGTGTATACCGTTCTTTATTGGACTGGCTCAGGCGATTGGTGGCCGCTAATCCGAGATGGTTTTCTGTCTGCTGGGCCAAAGGAATGTCCACAGAACAAGTAGACAATATATAGATGTTGTTTAAGGAGGTAACCAACATGGCCAAACCAGCCAAAAAGCTTGTCATTGTCACGGAAAAGATTCTGCTGAAAAAGATCGCTAAGATCATCGAAGAAGCCGGGGCGACTGGTTACACGGTGATGGAGACAGGCGGTAAAGGCAGTCGCAATGTGCGCTCGTCGGGACAACCCAACGTTTCCGATACCCAAGCGAATGTAAAGTTTGAGGTGCTTACGTCCGACCGGGATATGGCCGAGAGTATTGCCGATGAGGTCGCAGTAAAGTTTTTCCTCGATTTTGCGGGCGTTATTTATATCTGTGACGCGGAGGTACTGTACGGACACAGTTTCTGTGGGCCAGAAGGCTGTTAAATCGAGACGGTACTTATTTACCTACGTCACTACTGATGAACGACTAGCTTGTCTCAATCTGGGCAACCGCATTTAGAGCATGACCGCTTTTGATCGGTTGCCTTTTGCATATCTCCCCTAGTTTCATGGTTCCCTACAGCCTTAACTACCTTAAACTCATAATCTTGTCCAACTGTCTGCCCCCTTTTAGTGGAGAATAGCCGCGCTTAGGAATCCAATAGCTTTCCTGGCAGCGCAGTTGTGGCTCAGGCTTAACCGATTGTTCTGTCTCGCTTATTGTTGACGCGCGTGTTTATTGATCGTCATGCCTGCCAAAAGTGAGACAATCAAGGCTATAGCATTACGCAGACTGTTCTGAGAGAGTAGAAATGTCAAAAAGACTGCTCATAAAGCATTTTCTGACTTGTCCCCATTTCACCCTAAATGAGTAACGCTATAGCACTGGTGATGGTTTTAAGCATTTCTGTGTTTCATTCTTAAGGGAAATGACTATATCTTGGTTTCAAGAATTTTTATTTAGTCTCCATATAAAATAACTATATGGCAAACAGTAATGATTCGTGAGATTAGCCCAAGATTATTTGTGTCTGATAAATTTTGACTTAACCCTAGACTTAAAGAAGGGCTACTCCTTGCCAAGGGCAGTGATGAGCAAACAGTCTCACAAATGAAGACGGATTGCTATATAAAGCAATCGATGAGTAGCTGAGGTGGAGAAACTGTTGATGATTAAATGGGGTCTGCTCTACTTTGGCCTGGTGTTTGGGGCTGGGTTTGGCCTGGGCATTGTGAGAATGATCTGGCTTGTGCCTTGGGTAGGGACGCGCTGGGCTGAATTGTTAGAAATGCCATGGATGTTAATAGTGATTATTCTGTCTGCTCAATGGATTGTGAAAACGACCTCAAGCGAACCTCAAGAAAATCAAAAACACAGCTATTTTGGGATTGGGATCATCGCCTTGGCTTGTTTATTGGCGGCTGAAGTTGGAGTTGGGATTAGCTTACGGGGTATGACCATCACCCAGGCCCTATTGGCACGGGATCCTATTTCTGGGACTGTTTATTATCTCTTACTTTTGGTTTATGCTTTGATGCCTTGGTTATGGGCGAAACGGCTGCAAAGTTTGAATTAGGGCCTGGACTTTTGTTAAATTCTTAACCCCTGGACTTAACTCAACCCCACTGGAGAGGTCAATGCCATCAGGATTAGTTAATCTAATTGCTTCAACAACATTGTCTGGGTTTAAGCCCCCCGCCAACCACCATGGACAACCTGGCCGAAAGTGCTTGAGTAAATTCCAATCCCAGGCCCGGCCAGTGCCGCCGAGTTGTTCCGGGTGATAAGCATCCAACAGCAAAATATCCACTAATGGAGCATAGATTTTGGCCTGGTCTAAACTGGCTTGATCTTTAACTCCTAGGGCTTTGATTAGGGTGTAATTGGGGAATTTAGTTCTGAGGGTGGTGACAAATTCCGGTGATTCTTGGCCGTGCAATTGAATTGTATTAATTTGCCCAATATCAACTGTCTTTTGGATGGTTTCTAGCTCAAGATTGGCAAAAACACCCACCCTTAATAGGTTTGGAAACCCAGCTAATTTTTCGGTAATCTCCTGGATTTTGAACGGGTCAATATAACGGGGGGAAAGGGGCACACAAATAAAGCCAATGGCATCTACACCCAACTTGGCAATTTCTATCGCTTGCGGGGCTTGGGTCAGTCCACAAATTTTGAGCATTAGCATTCCAGTTCTCGTTATCGGGTCGCTGATTGACAGATAGAACTTTTTTGTGTTCCTGACCTGAAATGACTCTACTTAGCCAGATTGAACAGCAGGGCCGGGGTGATTAAAGTTAAGGTTATAGGTAATTGGTGGTGTGATGAGTTCTTGGTGTAATACCTGTGATGACAGTCGAAACAGTGTCTCAAAAATTTTTGACTATACAATTTAGTGCGATTTTATGGCTCACCCAGGCCAACAGCAATGGCACAGGCGGCAAATCCGGCCACTAAGATCACGGGGGAATGGGTGGCAAAGCTCGTTAAAACAGACCCAATAGCAGCCGTAAACACCAAGGACTGGGAAAGGACTTGACGGGGACTGAGATCAGAATTAAAGGTAACTTCCTCTAAAGCACATTCCGGCAAGGGTAACGGCATCACGCCCCCCGGTGGAAAAGCCCAAAGCCGATATTGTTCAATAAAGAGATCGCTCCAGCCATTTTCCTGACACCAGGCCCGGGCCACGTCTAGGGAATATTTCAAGAGGGGGGTGGATGTGATGCTGGTTTTCATTGCCTTACCTCGAAAATTCTGGTCGCCAACTCAAAAACAAATGTCCCAAAATGTATTCTGAGTCACTCCAAACGTGCCAGATCATCGGTTTTGTTCTACTTGTGACCTTAACAGAGGGGCCAATAGAGAACCCAGCGGTTGTTGTAAGTCTTAATGTCTATTTGAGGACACAATTGGGCTAGATCAAGCAACATCCCAGGCCAGGCCAAGAATAGAGCTATTTGCGAAGATTCTAAGAACTGTTACAGATTCTCAAGAAAATGCGAAAACCTGTAAAGCCCAGTGATACGATTCCTTCAGTTATTAGCGTGCGTGCCCCTTTGGCCGGCTGATTTGACTACACAATGACTGACACAAACAAACTTTTACCTTGTAGAGTGCAAGATTGGGAGTTGTAGCTCATGCCTGAAACCTTGACTGGACAACCGCCTCTGTATGCTGGTAGCACTGGGGGCCTGTTAACCAAAGCTGAAGTTGAAGAAAAGTATGCCATTACCTGGACTAGCCCGAAAGAACAGGTGTTTGAAATGCCCACGGCCGGCGCGGCAGTGATGCGGGAAGGTGAAAACCTCGTCTATTTGGCCCGGAAAGAGCAATGCTTGGCCCTGGCCGCTCAACAGCTAAAGCCCCGGAAAATTAACGATTACAAGATTTACCGTGTCTTTCCCGATGGAGAGAGTGTCTTATTACATCCCAAGGATGGTGTTTTCCCCGAGAAAGTCAACGCTGGCCGGGAATCAATTAATGCTGTCCCGCGCTCTATTGGCGAAAACCCCAGCCCCGGCCAAATCAAGTTCTCTGGGAAACAGCCCTACGATCCTTAATATTGGTTGAACTCCTGAAGTAATTTCTATCATTTTGCGGGGGTGGGTTGCTGCTCCCGTTTTTTATTGGCTAGGGTTGAGAAAACTTGGATAAATCTCATGGCTGCCCCAATTGAACCAATCTTGATTCAAAATGCTGATGTCCTGCTGCCAGAGGGGTTAAGTCGGGTGGAGGTGCTACTTACAGGGGGTAAAATTGCCGAAATTAGCGAAAGTATTGATCACGGGAATTTAGAAAACTTGCGGGTGATTGATGGCACGGGTTTAGTCCTCATGCCGGGAGTGATTGATCCCCAAGTTCATTTTCGCGAACCCGGCCTGGAGCATAAGGAAGATTTATTCTCAGCCAGTTGCGCCTGTGCCCATGGGGGAGTCACCTCGTTTTTAGAAATGCCGAACACCAATCCCCTGACGATCACCCAAGCAGCATTGACAGATAAGCTCCAGCGGGCCGCCCAAAAGTCTCTGGTCAATTATGGGTTTTTTATTGGGGCCACCGCTGAAAACTTACCCGACTTACGCACCGCCACCCCCACCCCTGGCATCAAAATTTTCATGGGTTCAATGCACGGCGATTTACTGGTGGATCAAGAAGCAGTGTTGGAGCCGATTTTTTATCGTGATTTGTCTGATCCAAACTATGAAAACCGCTTAATTGCTGTTCATGCCGAAGACCAGGCCCGGATTAAAGCACGCCGCCAGGAGTTTGCTGGACGAACAGATGTCGCGATTCACTCCCTGATTCAAGACAACCAGGCCGCCCTCAATGCGACCCAACTGGCCCTCAAACTCTCGAAAAAATATCAACGCCGCCTTCACATTCTCCATATGTCCACCGCCGAAGAAGCGGAATTGTTGAGAGTAGAGAAGCCGGCCTGGGTGACTGCAGAAGTTACGCCCCAACATTTATTTTTGAATACCGATGCCTACGAGAGCATTGGTACCTTGGCGAAGATGAATCCGCCGTTACGTTCTCCCCATGATCAAGCGGTGTTATGGCAGGCCCTTGTGGATGGAGTGGTGGATTTTATTGCTACGGATCACGCCCCCCATACCCTAGCGGAAAAAGGTCAAGACCAGATTGATGAACCCCTGGCCCAACATCCCGCCACTGTTTTTCTGGAACCTGCTAATGCCCCCTCAGGAATGCCCGGTGTGGAAACCGCCTTACCCTTAATGCTGACCCAGGCCGCCCAGGGAAAATGTACCATCCCTCAAGTGGCTCAATGGATGTCCTTGAATGTGGCCCAGGCCTACAAAATTCCCAATAAAGGCTTAATTCAACCGGGCTATGATGCCGATGTAGTTTTAGTAGATATGAAAACCTATCAACCTGTCCGGCGAGAGGAACTGTTGACCAAATGTGGCTGGAGTCCCTTTGAAGGTTGGAACTTAACAGGTTGGCCAGTCTATACGATTGTGGGTGGGCAAGTGGCGTTTGAAAACGGTAAGCTCAACACAGAAGTTCGGGGCCAGGCCTTGCAATTTGGTTAATTACAATCGAGGCCGGGATCAGACAGTCTTTTGGTGGCGGCGGGGCTTAGGCAAAGTCAAGAGTAGGGGTTGGAGAATATTGTGGAGAGCTTGGAGGCTGCGGGCGATAATTTGGAGTTGCTCGACTATGAGGGTGCCATCAATAATTGCTTGCCGAGTCGGGGTTTTGGGTTGCTGTTGCTTGAGTTCCTGAATTCGTTGTTGGCGAAGTTGTCCTAAATCTGTTTCCAATGCTGCGAGTTCTTGGATTAGCTCTGGGGGAAATGGAATCAGCGGAACATCGGACAGTAGAGCGGCTATTAAATTGCCTAAAATTGCCGTCAGTTGATTCGTGATAATTGCTAAGTTAGGCATAGAAAACTGCTTTTGAAATTGTAATAAATGATTTCCTAACAGACTGAGGGCAATAAACAGGCGTTGACTGTAAGAAAGCAATTGTTCAACCAGTTGAATTTCCTGAGGGGATGAATGGGGTTCATTCAGGAGTCGCTGCCAGGCCTGGTGGGTATTACTGAGTTTGAGTCGAGATTGTTGTTGAATATTTAGCAAGGCCTGGGTTGAGATGGGCTGATTGGATTGATAGCCCCAAAAAACAGTTGTGAGTAAGCTAGATAGGGTTGTGAATAGTTCTGCCAATTGGTGACTTAATCGCTGCGGTTCCCATTGGGGTAAGACAATATAGTTCACAGCAAACGCCACACAGGCCCCGATTAAGGTATTTAAGAGTCGTAGTTCTCCCAATATCCAACTATCAGCCAGTCCCGCTGTGAAGGGATTATCAATACTATCCATAATGATCACAATCGGGGTGTATAACAGGACAAACACAAAGTAATTAACTGGCAGAAAGCTCACCATCAGAACAATCAGGAGAATCATAGACAGTATGAGAATGTAGGGATTCTGCACATAACTGACTAGGAGAATTGCCCCTAACGCCCCACCCACACTGCCCACAACCCGCTGTCCTCCTCGCTTAGAGGCATCACTATAATGGGGTTTAAGAATGACTAATACGGTCAACGCCATCCAGTAGCCATAGGGTAAATTCCAGGCACTATAAATCGCAACCACCAGGGTTGTGCCCAGGGCAATCCGTAAGCCGTGCCGAAAAATTACGGAATCAAAAGTGAAATGAGTTTTTAAGATTTGCCACCCGACCGGAGTTGGTTCGAGTTTCAAGGTTAAGTCATTGGGGCCTGGAGTGATCGTGCCTGTGAAAACGTTATAGATTTGGTTGAGATTATGGGCGATTTGTTTCAGGGATAATAAAGCATAGTTTAACTCGAGGGATTCATCATAGGCAGTGAATTGATCGGCTCCCTGAAAGACAATTAACTTTTGCTGTTCAAATTTCTGATCCAACTTTTCAATTCTTGCGGTTAAATCAAATTGCTCTAAATGATGATGTTCTTGGATGATTTGTTCTGTGATCTGGTTGAGATTGAGAATTAGCTGATCAATATCCTGATCAATATCCGACCAGATAGATTGAAATAAATTTGACCGTTGCTGCTGCAAAATTTCCGTCAACATCAGAATGGCTAGATACAGTTGCTCACTCAGCTTTAGGAGCGTTGCAAGGTAGGTAACTTTCTGGCGTTGTTGGATTTGTTTTGCTGTTTTGGCATGGCTGGGGAGATGAATTTGGGCCAAAATGGTTTGGGCATTGAGGATTCGTTGCCGATTTTCGAGGGTGATAGCCTGAAATTGAAGGAGATCCGGTGGTGTTTGAACCCCGGCCTGGAGATACTGGGTAATGCCCTGTAAGACTTGGGCCACACTCTGGCGTAAGGGTAATTCCGGTCGCAGTGGCCAGGCCAAGAGCGCTAAACAGGTTGCCCAAAGCCCTCCTAAGGCGTAAGCTCCCCCCGAAGAGATGGCATTGGCCCAGGAATGATCGCTCGCGTGGATCGCAAATAAAAAGCAACAACCAATTAATACCCCGGCTAAATTTCCCTCTTTGCCAAAGGCATCCAGAAAGCCACAGCCAAAGCCCCAGACAAACATCAAAAACAACGTCAGGCCCAAAACCCCGCTAATTAAAATTCCAACCCCGATACTCAGCCCCCCCGCCAAGGCAATGGCCAGCAAGGTAATCGCCCGCCGCCGATAGGCTCCCCCCGGATCCCCAATCCCCACATAACAGGCTCCCCAGGCCGCCCAATTCCACTCAACGGCTCCAGTCATGATTTGAAACATTAAGGGCACAATCACAGCAATGGCGGTTATGGCTCCTTGCCGAAGTAAGCGGGGATCTAACTGCCAGCGTTGTCTGAGTTGGGCGAAAATCCACATAAATTAGTTGGATTGGTTATCACTATAGGGTAGGACGAAAAAAGTAGGCTTTGATGGTTAACGTATCTTCTACTCCAGTCGCTGTATCCCAGAGTATCTGCCAACTATTACCCCAGGCCTGGTCTTGGCGCGGTCATTCCATCTGCTATCGGCAAGGGGGCGAATCTGGGCCGGCGGTGGTCTTAATTCATGGCTTTGGGGCTTCCAGTCTGCATTGGCGCAAAAATATCCCCATCCTCGCTAAATCTGCCCGTGTTTATGCCCTGGATTTAATTGGCTTTGGTCAGTCGGCAAAACCTACCCCTACTGAAAATCTCAGCTATACCTTTCCCACCTGGGCCGAGCTAGTCAATGACTTTATGACCGAAATTGTTGGTGAGCCAGCCTTTTTAATCGGTAACTCCATTGGCTGTGTGGTGGCCCTACAAGCGGCGGTGGCACAACCAGATCAGGTGCGGGGGCTAGCCCTGTTAAATTGCTCTCTGCGTCTCCTCCACGAGAAAAAACGGCAAACCTTACCCATCTATCGCCAATGGGGAGCTGGAGTCCTCCAGCAAATTCTCCAATTTAAGCCTCTGGGGTATTGGTTCTTTCAACGTCTGGCTCGCCCCAATGTGATTCGGAAAATTCTCCACCAGGCCTATGCCAATCCCACGGCCATTACCGATGAACTGGTGGAAATCCTGTATCAACCCTCCCAAGACGCGGGCGCGGCCGATGTTTTTCTGGCTTTTGTCACCTACTCCCAAGGCCCGCTCCCGGAAGACCTACTCCCCCACGTCCAAGCTCCGGTCCTAATTCTTTGGGGAGACGCAGATCCCTGGGAACCCATTGCCCTCGGCCAGGACTGGACTAGTTATCCTACGGTTAAGGAGTTTATTCCCCTGCCTCAGGTTGGCCATTGCCCCCAGGATGAAGCCCCAGAGTTGGTCAATCCCATCCTGCAAGAGTGGTTAGAACGGCATCACAGCCCCACCCACAAACCAGCATCTGCCCCCCAGAGTCATGCTTGATCCCCCCTCTCGACTTGGAACGGGCAGTCAAGGGCTAGTTTGAGCCGGCTTGCGAAAAGGCCAATTGCGGGCAACTCTGATCGCAACTCAAAGATTGTCTTCGGAACTCGGGGCTTGACGATGGGGACGTTCATCATAAACTAGGGTAAATCTGCCAACAAAATCTATGACTATGCCCTTATCATCCCTACTTCCCTTCTACTCCCATCCCCTCTGGGCTGATCTAGCTCTTGACGTTGATCCTGCCGAAACGGGGCCGTTAATCTTAGCTGCCGTGCTCCTGAGCTTGGTTGTGATTTATCTAGCCAGTAAGGTGGGGGGGGAAATTTGCCTGCGGATCAACTTCCCGGCGGTGTTGGGGGAATTAGTCGGCGGTGTCATTGTCGGGATTTCTGTTTTACATCTCCTGGTGTTTTCCGAGGGTGGGGCCGTTGAGCCATCCCTGATTTCGACCTTGCTGCAACAAACGGCCGGGATGGAACCAGATTTAACCGCCCTGATTAGCCAAACCAGCAGTGAAGTCATCTCCGTGATGTCAGAAATTGGCGTGATTATCCTCTTATTTGAAATTGGCCTCGAATCCGACTTACCGGGACTGTTGCAAGCCGGTTTACAGGCCGCAGTGGTGGCCATAGTCGGGGTGGCTGTACCCTTCATTGCCGGGACGATTGGCCTGATTTATTTCTTTCACATTGATACAATTCCGGCGATTTTTGCGGGGGCGGCCCTGACAGCAACCAGTATTGGGATCACGGCCAAGGTTCTCGCTGAAATGCAACGGCTGAGTTCCCCGGAGGGGCAGATTATCATTGGCGCGGCCGTGTTGGATGACATTCTTGGGATTATTGTCTTGGCCGTGGTGGCCAGCTTGGCTAAAACCGGCACGGTGGAAATCAGCAATGTTGTTTATCTAATCATTAGCTCGATTGTCTTTTTGGTTGGCTCGGTGGTGCTGGGGCGGCTATTAAGTCCCTATTTCCTCGGCCTGGTGGATCGCTTAGGCACAAGGGGTAGCTTACTAATTCCTTCCTTGATTTTTGCCTTTGCCCTGGGCTATGTGGCGGTGGCGTTACAGTTGGAGGCAATTTTAGGGGCATTCACCGCTGGCCTGGTCTTAGGAGAGACTGATCGGCGGCGGGAGTTGGAAGAACAGGTGGTGCCCATTGCCGATATGCTCGTGCCTATTTTCTTTGTCTGCGTGGGGGCCAAAACCGATATTAGTGTCCTCAATCCCCTAGTTCCTGAAAACCGGCCTGGCCTGATCATTGCCTCCTTTTTGATTGTTGTTGGCATCCTGGGCAAAGTAGTAACGGGATTAACTGTCTTTGGCCGACCGGGAATTAACCGCTTGGCGATTGGGGTCGGGATGGTGCCACGGGGGGAAGTAGGCTTAATTTTTGCCGCAGTCGGGACAGCCAGTGGGGTTCTCTCTAAATCCTTGGATGCCGCCATTATTGCGATGGTAATCATTACTACCTTTGTTGCCCCGCCCCTGTTGCGCATTGTCTTTAAGCCTGCTGCCGTCACTATTCCCGCCTTAGCTACTGAAGAGGGCCTCGCTATTGCCAGTGAAGCCAGAGAGTCAGAATCCTAGGCGGAGTCAAGAAACAATATTGTAAAGATTGGTCAGCTAGGGCGTTGGGCATCAATAATTCAGGCAAGCTGCGATGCCTGTGGCAATCCAACAAGCTTCTATCTCACACCCGGACAAGCATCAGATTTAGACAGGACTGTAGAGCTTTGCTGTACCTCCAGTAGGCGAACGCCAACGTTCTGAGGTGACACACCCTAGGTTTGCCAAGGGTCAGGTGGCGGTTCTGGTCGAGGAGAACGATTAAACATATGTTGTAACATCTGATTCACATAAACCTGCCCATAGATTGTCTTAGTAGAGGTCTCTGTAATTTGCTCTGTTGCCTCAGTCACAACATCTAGGGTTTCTTGGCTTGTTTTCATTACTGCGGCTTCTGGCAGACCAAATGCTGGTTCCTCCAAAGGTTCAGTAGTGGGTGACGGAGATGGTGGGGCAATTTCCGGGCTATCCTGGGTCGGCTCCAGGGTTGAATGTTCTAAAATGGGCACTTGCCGACTTGTATCACCCAATAGGGAGCCAGGCGGAATTACGGCCCCCGCGTCCACGGATGTATTGATTAAGGTAGTGGCAGCCCCAATACAGGCCTGGGCAGCAATTTCACCGGAGCCAATAAACAAGACTCCGGCTCCCAAGCTAGCTCCCGTAGCCACCACCATCTTGCCCCCTTGGGCGTGGAGAATCGTCCCCATCCCAATACAGGCCCCGGCAGCAATTTCTAGGCGGCTTCCTGATTCGGCCCAGAGCAACACTCCAGAGGCAATCACAGCATGGGGATGAATGAATACCTCTCCCACACAATGGGCCTGGGGATAATTTAGGGGCACGAGGGGCGGTAAGTGCTTAGCCATCAAGGCCAGCCTCCCGAAATGGGGCAAACGTACTTATTTTTTTGTCGGTTGTTGGATGATCACTTCTGCCACCCGTTTTTTGGCTTTCGGGTCGATGCCAATTAAGCGGACATATTCCCCAGAAAATTGTTGAACGGAGGCTGCTAAAGCTGCAACAGCTTCTCCCTCATGGCGGGCATTGATGACCGGGCCACTTTGCCAAGAACTGGTGCGATAACGGCGGGGATCTGCGTGTTCGGTTCCTAATTGATAACCCTGTTGCAGCAGTTGGCGAATTTGAGCCACAACCTCATGACTGAAGCTATTACTACTGCTGGCCTGGGTGTGAGTTGCGGGAGTCGAGCTAGGGGCAAACCCTTTCGATTTTGTGGATTTACCATTACTGCTAGGGGCTTTACCACCGGGCGCACCCTGGGGCCGTTGAATAATGATTTCGGCAACGCGAGTTTTGGCCTTGGTATCCACCCCAATTAACCGGACATAATCTTTCGGATGGGCGGCTAAGAAGCTGTTTAACTCGGCCTGGATGTTGCTACCAGAGAGTTTCCCACCACTGTGCCACGAACTGGTTTTGAAGCGACGTTGATCCGCATATTCCAGCATGATCTGACAACCGCGCCGGACTAAATCTTGTACTTGAGTATCCAGGCCAGGATCAGTTCCACCACCATGACTTCCAGAGGAAACAGAGACACCACCTCCAGAGGCAATCACGGTTTTACCATCGGGCCGTTGAATCACCTGCTCCAGCACCCGGCGTTTGTTTTTGGCATCAATCCCAATCAAACGGACATACTCGCCACTGTGTTCAGCCAAACAGGTATTCAAGGCTGCAATCACATCGGGTTCACGGGTCGCTGTAATCGGGACGCAGGTATGCCAGGAATTGATCCGATAGCGGCGAGGGTCAGCGTGTTCGGTGCCAATTTGATAGCCCTGTTGAAGTAACTGCCGGACTTGCCCAATCACAGAATGATCTAAGCCGGAAACCCCACTTGCCACGGGAGCAGATACGGGCCGACTTGAGACACCAGGGGTAAAACTTGCAGGGGCATCACCCGGCCGTTGAATGACTTGCTCTAAAACCCGGCGTTTATTTTTCGTGTCAATCCCAATCAGACGGACATATTCGCCACTGTGTTCAGCTAAACAGGTATTCAGGGCCGCTACCACATCCGGCTCACGGCTGGCGGTAATCGGGGCGCAGGTATGCCAGGAATTGATCCGATAGCGGCGGGGGTCAGCGTGTTCTGTGCCAATTTGAAAGCCTTGTTGCAACAGTTGCCGGACTTGTGAGACCACTTCTGACGTTAAACCCATAGTGCTATCCTGCTTGCTTAAATGTTTGACCTGTTTCTGTGGAGTGGATTTGGCGGTGCCGGTTTTGAGTTCATCACGAAGAGGGGCAATACAGGCGACATTATCCACGCACCGATACCCCGACCGTAGAGCATCATTAATTTCGACAACGTGCTGGGCAAAGTGAACATCCGTGGCTTCCACATCTGGTAAGCGGTCGGCCTGGGCCTGGGTGGTAATCACGGCTCCTGATGGCACATACTTTCCAGGGGGCAACTCAACATCCTGCACCAAGGCGTGCATCATGACAATACAGCCTTTCCCCAGCCGGGCATTAAACACGGTAGAGCGAAAGCCAATAAAGCACTCTGCCCCGATGTAGCAGGGCCCGTGAATCAACGCCATGTGGGTAATAGAAGCATCCTCACCAATCCAGACGGAATACTCCTGACCGTCATCCCCTTGCACTCGCCCCTGTTCCAGGCCATGAATCACCACCCCATCTTGAATATTGGTGCCAGCCCCGATATAAAAAGGTGTGCCCTCATCGGCCCGAATTGAAGTACTGGGGGCAATATGCACATCGGCCTTCACCCGCACATCCCCAATCAGATTGGTAAAGGCGTGGACATAGGCGGAGGAGTCAATCTGGGGTTCGGCTAAGTCTTTCGACCAAGGGGTAGGAGGAGCCGGGTAGGTTTGCACTGCCATATTTATTCTTAGTAGTATTGTTGTCGTTTGCTATACAGCAGGCCGTTATCTAAACTCACGGTGTCAATAATGGCCACAACTGCGGCATCAATGGGTTTTTCAAGTGCCCCCGCAATGTGTCGGGCCCCACTGCCGCGACTGATCAAGACCCATTCCGCAGCCCCGGCCCCCACGGTATCGGCAGCCACTTCATAGCCTGGAATTGGCTCACCCTGTTCATCAAGAAGCTGTACCACGAGGAACTTAACCCCCGTGAGACTACCTTCTTTTTGCGTGCTGGTCACGGTGCCGCGGACTTGAGCAATTTGCATTATGGCCGGCCTAGGGGACGAATACCGCTAACACTTTCCCGGAACTGTTCGACCGCTTCGGTGTAGCGAATAGGCAAGACGTATTCCAAGTTCTCATGGGGACGGGCGATGATGTGGGTTGAAAGCACTTGACCACCATTAACCCGTTTGACGTTTTCGATCCCTGCCGCCACCGAGGCCTGGACTTCCGAGACATCTCCCCGAACAATGACGGTGACGCGCCCACTGCCAATTTTTTCATAGCCAACGAGGGTAACACGGGCAGCCTTCACCATTGCATCAGCGGCTTCGACTACGGCGGGAAAACCCAAGGTTTCAATCATTCCAACTGCAATTGCCATTGTTAATAACTCCTAAGATTTTGGGATCAGAAAACTGTTAATTCACAAGCAATAAAATCAAAACAGGTGAATTATTGCCAGGCCGGAAGTTCCTGTGAAAACTTCTGTCAGATTTAAGGCCACACTCTAACAATTTCGCTAATTTCGGAACTGTTCAACCGCTTCGGTATAGCGAATCGGCAGGACGTACTCCAGATTCTCATGGGGACGGGCAATAATGTGAGTGGACAACAGTTCCCCGCCGTTCACCCGCTTAATGTTTTCAACCCCTGCGGCAACCGAGGCCTGGACTTCGGAGACATCACCCCGAACAATCACAGTAACTCGACCACTCCCGATTTTTTCATAGCCAACGAGGGTAACACGGGCGGCCTTCACCATTGCATCAGCGGCCTCAACCACGGCCGGAAACCCGCGGGTTTCAATCATTCCTACAGCAATTGGCATCAGTTAATTCTCCTGGAAAAAATGAAGCTAAAATTGTTAATAAACTCCACAACGACTATGGGCCGCCTGGCATTTTAAGACGGTTAAACTTAAATCATCTGCGGGAACTAGGTTCTACAGTTGACGGGGAGACCATCTTACCTATCTGTTATTAAGAGTAGGTTTAGGGGGATCATTTGACAACAGAATCCCCGATAACGATTTCTGGCTGGGATGATTACAAAACCTAATCCATTTCTGATTTATGACCGGACTGGTCTCAGTTAGCAATCTGCAAAAATAGAGATTAGCCTATTGTTATTTATTTTGTCATTGACTATGCGCTAATTATGGAACAGTAGAACTCGTGAATTGCTCCTCCCATAAGACTTTTCAATGATGAAAACGATTTTAATAAGCTTAAGTCTATCTACTATTTGCAATATAGTGACATGAAAGTTTGTGATTATTTTCCTGATGTTGTGATTCTTTGAATAACCCATACCTAATTCACCCGGCCTGGGGACGTGAAAAGGGGTTTTGGAGACAAGTCAAGAGTTAGGATGAGGTTTATTGAGGAATTCCTGAGCGGGCCAGAACTGGCATTGAGTTTGGCAGGGTTGAGGATGATTGGAAAGAGGCAGCAATAGCTTATGGCCGATATTTTAGTGGCAACAAGTTGGTTAGTTCCCTGCTATGGACTGCTGGGGGCATTGGCTACTTTACCTTGGGCTACGGGCTGGATAAAACGGACTGGTCCACGTCCGGCTGCTTATCTTAACTTTTCCTTGACGTTTATCGCTTTTGTCCATGGTCTTTTGGTATTCCGGATTCTAGAGGCTACGGGGCCAACGGAATTGATTTGGCATTGGTTGAGTGCCCCCGGCCTGGATATTGCCTTCCCGCTGAGTATTACGCCCTTAAGTGTCGGGGCCATGGAGTTGGTGACTGGCCTCAGTCTCTTGGCCCAACTGTTTGCCCTTGGGTATATGGAAAAAGACTGGGGCCTGGGGCGGTTCTTTGCCTTAATGGGATTTTTTGAGGCGGCATTAAGTGGTCTGGCCCTGAGTAATTCCCTTTTGCTCAGTTATATGTTGCTGGAGTTGTTGACCCTTTCGACCTATTTGTTAGTCGGTTTTTGGTATGCCCAGCCTTTGGTGGTGACAGCGGCCCGTGATGCTTTTTTAACGAAGCGAGTTGGGGATATTTTGCTGCTGATGGGGGTTGTGGCATTGGCAACCCAGGCCGGGAGTTTAGATTTTCCAGTCCTTTACGATTGGGCCGAAAACGCAAATTTATCCCCAGGCCTGGGCTTTTTATTAGGTTTAGCCTTGATTGCTGGGCCGACGGGTAAATGCGCCCAATTTCCCTTGCACCTGTGGCTGGATGAGGCGATGGAGGGGCCAAACCCGGCTTCAATCATGCGAAATTCCGTCGTTGTGGGAGCGGGGGCCTATGTCCTGATTAAACTCCAGCCGATTTTAGTGCATTGCTACGGCTCGGATGTCATTTTAATAACCTTGGGGGCGGTGACAGCAATCGGGGCCTCCTTGGTGGCGATGGCGCAAATTGATGTTAAGCGGGCGTTATCCCATTCCACTAGTGCCTATTTGGGGCTAGTGTTTGTGGCTGTCGGCTCTCAGTGGATTAATGTTGCCTATTTGGTCTTGTTGACCCACGGGATTGCGAAGGCCCTCTTGTTTATGACCATGGGCTGTGTGATCAATACCACCAACTGCCAGGATTTAACGGAATTGGGCGGACTCGGAAAACGAATGCCTGCAACAGTGACCGCGTTTGTGGTCGGCAGTGCGGCCTTGGTCGGGGTGTTGCCTTTGGGGGGCTTTTGGGCTGGCTATCGGGTGATCACGCGGGTCGGGTTTGAACAGCCGGGAATTGTGGCGGTGATGTTGATCGTTAATGCCCTCACGGCTTTGAATTTAATGCGGATGATGCGCCTGATCTTTCTAGGAGCACCCCAACCGAAAACCCGCCGCGCGCCGGAAGTGGCCTGGCCGATGGCTGTGCCGCTCGTGAGTTTGACGATTTTGTGTATTCTAGTCCCGGTGATTTTGGCACGATTTCAACTGTTACCCCTGGCCGCAGATTTGGACTGGACAGCCGTGGTTTTGTTAACCGGATCGGGAATTATTGGCATGGCGGCTGGGGGCCTGGTGAACTTAAACCGAACTTGGTCACGCCCCCTCCAAGGTCAGTTACGGTTTCTCCAGGATCTGTTTGCCTACGATTTTTATGTGGATCGGCTCTATCGGGTGACGGTGGTGGCCGGGGTGCAAATCCTCTCGCAGTTGAGTACCTGGCTAGATCGTTATGTGGTGGATAATGTCGTGAATTTGACCGGGCGGGCGGCCCTGGCGGGGGGAGAGCTACTCAAATATGGCACCAGCGGTCAATCCCAGGCCTATTTAGTGCTCATTTTTACGGCTTTATTAATTGCCGGGATCCTCTTGTTGAGTCCCCTAGGTCTGACATTGGGTTGGGGAGGCTAAGTCAATGCTGAGTTTATTGTTACTGTTGCCCTTGCTCGGGGGACTAACCTTTTTTGTGTTACCCAGTAAGTTATCCAGCCCCACCTATCGGATTGTGGCCTTGGTGATTAGCGGACTGGTCTTGGCCTGGACAGCCGTAGTCGGACAACAATTTAATCTCTCCCAGGCCAGTTCTCAATTAACCGAAAATTTGGATTGGTTGGCCAATTTGGGCTTGAATTACCGCTTGGGCGTGGATGGCCTCTCATTGCCGTTGATTTTCCTGAATAGCTTCTTGACGGTGATTGCCATCTTTGCCAGTCCCTTAGAAATTAACCGTCCCCGCCTTTACTACAGTTTGATTTTGCTCCTCAATGCCGGGGTGGCCGGGGCCTTTTTAGCCGATAACTTGCTCCTGTTTTTCCTGTTCTATGAAGTTGAGTTGATTCCCCTCTATTTGTTAATTGCCATTTGGGGGGGAGCGCGCCGGAACTATGCCGCCACCAAGTTTTTGATTTATACGGCTCTCTCTGGGGTGCTGATTCTGAGTGGGTTCTTGGGCCTGGCCTGGTTGACCGGGAGCTTGAATTTTGACTATGACCCGTTGATGGCCCAGGCCTTGCCGGTGGTCTCTCAATGTATTTTGTTGGGTTTTATCCTCGTGGGGCTGGGGATCAAAATTCCCCTCGTGCCGTTTCATACCTGGTTGCCCGATGCCCACGTGGAAGCCTCAACCCCAATTTCAGTCTTGTTAGCGGGTGTGTTGCTCAAACTGGGAACCTATGGCTTGATTCGCTATGGGGTGCAACTCTTTCCCCAGGCCTGGCATCTATTAGCCCCCTATTTAGCAACATGGGCTGTGGTCAGTGTCCTATATGGTTCCTTGATGGCGATTGCCCAGAAAGATATGAAAAAAATGGTCGCCTACAGTTCGATTGGGCATATGGGGTTTGTTCTCTTGGCCTGTGCGGCGGCGACCCCCTTGAGTTTATTGGCGGCAATTTTACAGATGGTCAGTCACGGACTCATTTCGGCGTTGCTGTTCCTGTTGGTGGGTGTGGTCTATGCCAAAACCAAGAGCCGGGACATTGAAACCTTGCGGGGCCTGTTGAATCCAGAGCGGGGTTTACCCTTGATTGGCACGTTGATGGTCGCGGGGGTGATGGCCAGTGGCGGGATTCCGGGGATGGTCGGGTTTGTGGCGGAATTTATGGTCTTTCGCAGTAGTTTCCCGGTGTTTCCGGTTCAAACCCTCTTAACTATGGTCGGGACAGGCTTAACGGCGGTGTATTTTCTCTTGCTGGTCAACCGGGTGTTCTTTGGCCGACTCACGCTTGAGCTTGCTAATTTACCGCCTGTGAGTGCTCGGGAGCGATGGCCGGGGGTGATCCTTGCAATTTTGATTATTATTTTAGGCTTGCAACCAAACCTGCTGATCCAGTGGAGCCAAAATACAGATAGCCTTTTAACCGCCTTTCACACTGCCCCCCAGGCCCTACTCACCTCCTTGCCTCGCTAAATTAACTGCCATGAACTTAATGACTCCCACCGCCGCAACGGATACCCAACAGCAACTGGATACGGTCTTTAATGCCCTGCAATCCGGCCAGGCCCTACTCCCCGATTCTCCCCAAAACGTGATGGAAGTGGTCGGAATTCTCAAGAGTTATGGAATTGTCCTGCAAGCCTATGCCGAGAACTTAATTTATATCGCCGATCATCAGTTTTTGGTCCTGTTTCCGTTTTTTAAGTATTTCAATGGGGAATTTTCCTGGGGCAAACTCTGGCGGCACTGGTTCCATGACCGGATTAATTTTGAATATGCGGAATATTGCTTGCGGGTGATGCTCTGGCATGGGGGTGGGGGCCTGGATGCCTATTTGGATTCTGAGGAATTTGTTGGCCTGGCGAAGAAAGCGATTGCGGCCAAAACTGCGGATAATCCAATGATGCGGCTCCTGAACTACCTCTTTCCCGAATTTTTACCAGAAGTCGTCCGGCAGTGGGCCTATTACAGTGGCCTGGGGCAGTTTTGGACGGTAATGTATCCAATTTTCTTAACTCTTAGCGATGAATATGATGCGGGTCGGATTACGACAATTTCCCAAGTGGTCGCCCATATTCGCAATGGCCTGGTGGCAGATGCCAGTAAACCGATTACCTACAGCGTGGAAATTGATGGACAAACCTATGATATTCTCCCGGCCAGCGCGGGTTTAACCTTTTTGATGGATACGGCCGTGCCCTATGTGGAAGCCATTTTCTTGCGAGGTACACCTTTCTTTGGTACCGTCTCTTACAATGCCCAGGCCCAGCAAATTTCCCCAGAGCAAAGTGAGTTTGGCTATGGAGCCTTGTTTGCAGATCCTTTACCCACAGGCGCGGCTGGAATTCCTCCCACGCTAGTTATGCAGGATATGCGCCATTATCTACCGGATTACTTATTAAAGTTTTATCAACAAAAAAATCGGGGTGAAGATGATCTGCGGGTAAAAATTTGCGAAACTTTTCAAAAGTCTATGTTTTGTGTAACGACTGCGGCAATCACGGGGTTAACTCCCTACCCTTGGGATACCACTAATTCGACTGAGAAAGAAGCAAATGGAGAGTTTTACCAGGCCTGGCTCCAACGCTTGCAAACTTCACAATTAATTACAGTTCAAAACACCTAAAGGTTCTCAATCGCGACTTTGAGGTAAAAAATGACTAAGTTTCACCATGTTCATGGCCTGGAGTTTGAGGGGGACGATCTCGTTCTCAAGGTATAGCGTTACGCAGGCTGTTCTGAGAGAGTAGAAATGTCAAAAAGATGCCCATCAAGCATTTTCTGACTTGTCCCCGTCTCACCCTAAATGAGTAACGCTATAGATAACCAAGTTGCTCGTATCCCAATCTGTGAAATTTCGCCACGATTAGCCCAGGCCGGCCAACAAGAACGCTCTATCTATCAAGTTTCCCCCGCCGGATATGGAATTCACTGGCCGCTGATTGATGAGGATTTGTCTATTGAAGGGTTGCTGAAGATTGCCCAAAAATTATCAGTCACTACGGTTTAACTTCTGTCATTAAGGTGATAGCCTTCAATTTGGCTAATCTCTAGTTTCCATGAAGTCATCTGAAAACTGGTCTAAACTGTCAAACAATAATTGCCAGGGATGATCTTTAGAAATGAGAATGATTGAATCACCAACTTTCTTGATATAAAACTCAGTGCCAGAAAGTTCTATTTCTTTGGGAAGAATGACGACTTGGTGATCGCCCTCGGTTTTGATTTGAGCGGTATTCATGGCCTGGGTCTCTAAGCTAGCTTCTTTAATTATCATTGATCGAACATCTAATCCATTAAATTGGACGGGGGATGGGCATTCTTGGCGGGGCAGTTTTCCACATGAGATCAATTTCTTCAGGGGTGAGGCCATAGGCTTGATTAACTAAATCTGAGAGTTGAATTTCCAAGGTGAGGGCTTCGGCATTGTGGGCCTGGATTTGGGGGGCATAGCCTTGATAGGCTTCTCGGAGTTCTTTCAAACCCTTGGGACTTGGGCTCTCGGTTTTGGGCTTTCTGGCTCTGACTTCTTGAACAAACTGATCACTATCTAAGCTGGCAAAGTTTTCGAGTTTTTGGCCGAGTTTGGCAATGTTCTGCTCGGTTTGGAGCCAATCCAGGAGTTCTCGATGACTGGCCTGGTTTTGTTGGGTGATTTCAATTAAGCGACTAACTTTAGGCTCAACTTGCGACTTTATTTCACCAGTGGGTGGGGCAATCGGTAAGGTTTCAAACATATATTCCAAACGGCCACGGGAGAAGACTTTTAGTGCTTGTGATGTGCGCTTCTACTGTGATAAAAAAATCATGAAATTTTAGCTAGATTATTGGGATCATGGATAAGGAGCTAAAAGGTCATTTGCTTCTTGTTTTAATATCCTGATGCTCTCCGTTAATACCCATAAAGTATTTTTAGATTCCGATTTTAGTCCAGATCCAAAAGCTGACTTGATAGACTTGTCGCAATTTCGCCGTGGGACAATGACCTCTTTTATTGTTTCAAACCCATAAATCTCAATATTTTTGAGAACTAACTGCTCTAAACACCAGATTCGATGTCTAAGTATTTCTACTTGGGGTAAGTTTACCTGAGCTAGGGCTTTAATAAATCGCTTATCACCTGTGAACTGTAGGATGTCAGCACCGTTTTCAATAGATTGGATTGCGTAGGTGGTTAAAATTGCTCCCCCCTGGTCAATATCCTCCGTGTTGGCTAGTTCTGAAAACAGGACGAAATCCGGTACTTCTTTGATGGAAGGTAAACTTTCTGCCAGTGCTAGAGTTTTCTCGTAGTCAATGATCCGATCCACATCAGGCTCACGACTTCTGCCCTTCTGAAACCTTTCCCATTTGCTCCTAAATGTTCGCTTTGCTGTATCTAGAACTCTAATATCTTGGTGGTTAACATCAAAAGCCTGAATTGTTTTTTCAAACAGTTGAAAGGTGGCAAGTTTCTTGAGGATGTCATTATCAATGCAATAGATACAATCGGACAATACTAAGCTCCAAGAATCTTTTCTAAATAGTCCGCTTGATCGTCAGTTAACTCTGACCAGTCAATCTGTTGGCATAGGGCGTTATTGATGATTTGATCCCCTCCCTTGCCGCAGCCCAAACTCTGAGCTAGCTTTATGGAAAGTCCCCAGTGATTATCATTATGATTATGCCAGCTATAGTTAAAACCCATCGCACACGGATCAATTGTTGAATCCTGCTGTAGAAGTTTATCAATCGCTTTATGAAATTGTTTGGTATTCCGAAATTCGCATGTCCCAAAATAATTATCAAATTTATTCACTAATAGCCGCACTGCTATTTTTGTACTGGCCATTTCTTCCTGGTCATTAGAGTCAGGGTCAATCGTGTCATCTACAAGGATGCCTTCGCCTGATTGAATATGTCCCAAGGCTAAATGCCCTAGTTCGTGGCCTAAGTTAAAGGCTAGGCGGGCCGGAATAGTTGATTTACCGCTAAGAATGATTACAGGCTTAGAGTCTTGCCACTGAATCATGCCCGTGATTTTGCGACTATTATCTGGGTAGTTGTTAAAGTAGGCTACAGCGATTCCATGTTCCCAGCAGTAAGCTAACAAGCTCTCTAGCGTGACTCGAGGATATTGAGCGAGAATTTCAGCACGAATTTCAGGAGCGTTATCAGGAATGGGGCGATACTCAGTCGGTGTTGCCCTAGCCACAACTGCAGCTAGCCGGGAAGCAAGTTGATGAGCTTTTTCTGGAATATCCTTTATTCCTTGGAGGTGATACTTAAACTTTGTAGGTGGAATATCCTTAAACTTAGGAGTCTCATTTTCTAGCAAGAGGCTTTTGAGGTCTAAATGGAGGCGTTGGGCAATATGGCCAGCCCCTTCGAGAACACTTGCCGGATTTTCGTTCAGTTCATCGTCCCACCAACTGGGAAGCCCTATTTCTCTAATATATTTTTTAGAAAAGCCTAACTGAGAAACCTTACTCAGGATTACGGGCATTGTTAGTGTTTGTGTCATTGGCTTGCCCTCTCTAGAAAAATTTGAGCAAGAATGGGTATGTGAGCTGAAGACCTGAAAATCGAATAGTTATTTCCCTTTGCAAAATCAAGAGTGGCCTGGATAATATAGCTCTATTCTGGCCGATCCATGGCCCACAATCCACTACTGTTGTTACAAAACTATGACCAGCACACCGGGACTGCGCCTTGAACAAGGAAGCTATGTTCTTGAGTGGAAGCCACCATTTAGCTGACCTGTTCATACCCTGAAAACAAAGTCCCCCAGAATTGCCTAGAAGAGCATTGTTTTATTGCGTTGGATAGATAACTACCTAAGCATGAGTTTTCGCACCCTGGAGAGCAGAGATCACTTGCAACACCTCAATAAACTTTTCATGAGGTAAGCGTTCACTGAGTGCTGAGACAAATTGCTCCAGTTCTTGGTTAACCAGAGTCTCGACCTGTGACTGAATGGGAGAATCCAGGCCAAGCAACTTGTACCGCCGTTCACTGATTTTGATTGCCGTATTGATTGCCTTGGGACAACCTTCATCAATCCCAGGCCTGGCCACTGCCCTGAATCACGGATCGATAGCCCAAGATGGCCTGGAAAATATCCGCTAAAAAACTGCCATGAAGCGAGGTTTCCTTGACCTGATCCAGCGTTCCAGACTTCAACGTATCAATCCACTGCAACACCTTCCCTTGCCGCTCGGACAAGCCAGCCGGAAAGGTAAACGCCCGAATTGCTGTAGTTAGAGTCTTGTCATGGAAAAGCGTGTTTGTTGGCTGTCGAGACATCGTTACGCCAGATCATTTCTCTCTATACTGGCATTCCCTTCGGGACTCTGCGACTCTTCTAATCGTTTATAAATTAAAGGGTGGGTGTAGAGATTATGTAAAGCTACAAATAAAGCCATCAAGCTTGGCAGAGCATCCATGCACGTTTTTCCATAATCAGGAGGTATTGCCCAGGCTGAGCCATCATGGAGAAATTTATTACGCATTCTTGATGCTTCTTTCATTAAGGTGGAAACATCACAAAAGTCAATACTTTTAATCTCAGAAATATTTGCTATTGCTTTATCCCATTTATCACCCGTTATAACTGAGAATAAGTCATTGAACTTCTGATGAGTCATTTTATTATCATCAAGTAACTTATAAATTATGCTTTTCGGTAATTGATTTGCTCTCATATTTTGCAGTAGAAAATCATTTATTAATGCTTCACGTAAAGTGCAAAATAAAATGAGAATGCTAATATTCTTGGATTCTGGACGATATAAATTTTCTATGGCTGATTTTGAGTGATAGGCTTCATTTATTAGATTAACCAGAGTTGAAATATTCAGGTGAAATGCCAAACGCCCTGCATCATTCGCTAATCCACAAACCTTACATTTTTCGCCACGACGATATCTGTCTCTGTCACGATCAATAAAACTGCAATTTTGACATATCAAATAATCGCAAATTAATGTACTTATTTCTTGTTGAAGCCGAATTTCTGAGAGTTTGTTCATAGTTTTTTATAAAAATTTAATCATACAAGTTTAATCACCTATAACCTCGGCAATTGAGTAAAATCGATTATCCATCACACTCATAGCTGTTGAGCTTCAAATAACACCCACTCTCGAATTAATGGGCTAATCCCCTTCTCCGTTAACACATCTACCCGACAGCCCAGCAAATCCTGCAAATCCATCAACAATCCACCGGTCAACCACAGCGTAACCTGACTAGCATCATAATCAATCAAAAAATCAACATCGCTGTCTGCCGTATCGTCTCCCCGCACCACCGAGCCAAACACCCGGACATTAAACGCCCCATTTCGTGCCGCAATCGCTAAAATTTCATCTCGCCCGGCCTGCACCGTAACGCCATAGACCTTAAAACATAAAAAACAGCCATAAATCTGCTGGAGAGCTTCAACGCTGACTACCAAGACTGTTTATGGCCGTTCGTAAATTGGGGGTTAAAGATAACTGACGATGTGCTTTAGCGACCCTGCATCATGGCAATCGTGGTTTCTTGAGGGGCTAAACTGGGGGCCTGGTGGAGTTGAGCATAGAGCGGGAAGGCCTGGGAAGCAACGGTCGGCACACCCCGTTGAATCTGATCCGCCACAGCCACAGTCGTCACATCATAGGTTTGGGTTGCTAACTTGGGATAGAAACCAACGATTAAAATTGGCACTAGTAAGCAAGCAGCAATGAAGACTTCCCGCGGTTTGGCATCACTGATGTACTTATCAAACATTTCCCCACCTTCCCCAGAGCCAAAGAAGACCTTCCGCAACATAGAAAGTAGGTAAACCGGGGTTAAGAGCAGGCCAACGGCAGAGAGGAAAATCACACCCACTTTGAAGATCGAGGTGTAAGTATCGCTAGCTGTTAAGCCGACAAACACAGTCAACTCGCTGATAAACCCACTCATCCCAGGTAAGGCCAAGGAAGCCATTGAACCAACTGTAATCAGAGCAAAGGTTTTCGGCATAGATTTAGCCAGGCCACCCATTTTTTCCATGACTAGGGTATGTGTCCGTTCGTAAGTGACCCCAGCCAAGAAGAACAAGGCAGCGGCAATCAAACCGTGGGAGATCATCTGCAACATTGCCCCATTCAAACCAACCGCATTCAAGGTTCCTACACCAATCAAGACAAAGCCCATGTGGGAAATTGAAGAACAGGCCAAGCGGCGTTTTAGGTTTTCTTGGGCAAAGGCCGTTAGAGCACCATAAACAATATTGACCACACCTAAGATGATCAGGACGGGGGCAAAGTAGAAATGGGCATCGGGGAGCATTTGAGCGTTGAAGCGAATCAACCCGTAGCCACCCATTTTGAGCAAAACCCCAGCCAAAACCATAGACACAGGGGCAGAGGCTTCACCGTGGGCATCGGGCAACCAAGTATGGAGCGGAAAAATCGGCATTTTCACCCCAAAGGCAATCAAAAATCCGGCATAGGCCAGCAGTTCCAATGCCATTGGGTACTCTTTCATTCCCAAGGTGGCCATATCCAGAGTGAAGTTCCCTCCAGAGAAAGCCATAGCCAGGCCAGCCACAAGAATGAAAATGGAGCCGAGGGCAGTATAAAGAATAAATTTTGTCGCCGCGTACTGACGCTTTGGCCCACCCCAGATGGAAATCAGCAGATAAACAGGCACTAATTCCAATTCCCAAATCAGGAAAAAGAGCATTAAATCTTGAGCAGCAAATACACCAATCTGAGCCGAGTACAACGCCAACATCAAAAAGTAGAAGAGGCGGGGCTTGTGCTGGACATTCCAGGCCGCAAAAATTGCCACTGTATTAATTAAGCCTGTTAACAAAATCAGCGGCATCGCCAGGCCATCCACCGCCAAAGACCAATTCAAGCCAATTTGGGGAATCCAGGGAATCACCTCTGTCATTTGAAAATCAGGCAGCAGCGGGTCGTAATGCTGACTAAAGGCATAAACAGATAAGCCAAAAGTCACCAGGCCAACCACAAGGGCATACCAGCGAACAGTCTTACCTTGTTTATCGGGCAATAAAGGAATGAAGAACGCCGCAATCACCGGCAGTAGTGTAATTAGCGTCAACCAAGGAAATTGAGCAGCCATCAATTATCCCCCAAAGGGTAGAAACTATGTGTCGAATCGGGGTAGCTCTGGTAATTACTGTGGGAGGAAATGTATCGCAGACACAGGTGACTCACCGCCCCAATAAGAATATATACCTAGTTGATCTATTGTTGCAAATTGTTAAGTTACGCCGACTTTGATAAAGCTCCCCTGGTTTCAAGCCCCATAAGCCAGGCCTGGCAAGAGTTGTAGAAATATAAAGAACTGTAACATTTAACTTATTCTATAGATGAAATGCAAAAAACAAATTATTTTTCATGGACAGACCGACCAGCGCAAGAGCGTCCTGCCCCCCATGAATTGTTTTTCCCCCTGAGCAGATCTAGGTTGATGGTTGAAAATCTCCTCGCTCCATTACAGACTGTTACAGATTTGTAAGTTGCCGCGATATATTACTGAACCGTTAAAAATGCCGTGTTACCATCCAAACTGTTGCCGTTATTGCATTTTGGGAGAACGACCTTGGCACTTCGGGTTGCGGTTGTCGGATCAGGGCCGGCGGGATCTTCAGCAGCAGAAACACTCGCCCGCGCTGGAATCGAAACCTACTTATTTGAACGTAAATTAGACAATGCCAAACCCTGCGGTGGCGCTATTCCCCTGTGCATGGTGAGTGAGTTTGATTTGCCCCCCCACATCATTGATCGGCAAGTCCGGAAGATGAAAATGATCTCCCCCTCCAACATTGAGGTCAACATTGGGCATACCCTCAAAGCCGATGAATATATTGGGATGTGCCGCCGGGAAGTCTTGGATGGTTTCTTGCGGGAGCGGGCCGCTGGCTTTGGGGCCAATTTAATTAATGGGACAGTCTTTAAGCTAGATATTCCCGAAAATAATTCCAAGCCCTATGTCCTCCACTATGCTGACCTCTCCAACGGTGGTCCAGAAGGCATTGCCAAAACCCTCGAAGTAGATGTGGTGATTGGGGCTGATGGAGCCAACTCCCGGATTGCTAAAGAAATTGATGCTGGTGATTACAACTACGCCATTGCCTTCCAAGAGCGGATTCGGTTGCCCGAAGACAAGATGGCCTACTACAACGACTTAGCCGAAATGTATGTGGGTGATGATGTCTCCCCGGATTTCTACGCTTGGGTTTTCCCCAAATACGATCACGTGGCAGTCGGTACCGGCACCATGAAAATCAACAAGGAAAAAATCCGTCAACTCCAGGCCGGTATCCGCACTAGGGCCGCTGCCAAACTGGAAGGGGGACAAATTATTAAAGTCGAAGCCCATCCCATCCCAGAACATCCGCGGCCCCGGCGTGTGGTCGGTCGAGTGGCCCTGGTTGGGGATGCCGCTGGAACTGTGACAAAATCTTCTGGAGAAGGGATTTATTTTGCCGCCAAATCAGCCCGGATGTGCGCCGAAACCATTGTTGAGTTCTCGAATAACGGCCAACGCATTCCCACCGAGGCAGATCTGAAGGTCTATCTCAAACGCTGGGATCAACGCTATGGCATGACCTACTTGGTGTTGGATTTGCTGCAACGGGTTTTCTATCGGTCTGATGCGACCCGCGAAGCCTTTGTCGAAATGTGCGAAGACATTGATGTGCAACGGCTCACCTTTGACAGCTATCTCTATAAAACCGTTGTCCCAGCCAATCCCTTGGTGCAGCTAAAAATCACGGCAAAAACCATTGGCAGCTTGCTCCGGGGTAATGCCTTGGCACCCTAGGGATGATCACCAATTAAGGATCACAGAGGGCTTGGGTTTAAGATTCTTTTGAGAGTTTTAAGCCTGAGCTTTTTCTGTTCTAACCGTTGGCATGAAGCTATCACATCTGATAAACCCAATGATGAGAAACCCCTATCACCCTTAACCCTTGTCTCTCCCCCTAAACCTGAAACAATAAATTATGCCTGGATTTTGTAGCAATTGATACTATTTGACCAGGCCTGGGGGGGCTGCTTGGACATTTCTCAAAAACAAATCTCATCTGAGCATAAAAAATCACCTCGTTGGCAGAAACTAAAATTATTCCAAGACCTGAAGGCCTATCGCCGGATTATTCTCCAGGCCAAGAAGTCCAGACGTAAGGGCAAAGCCTATCAACCCCAATTCAGTTTTACCCAAGGCCTCATCTCCTGGATCGGCAGTTTGGTCGGGATTGAGATTTTGGCCTATTTATCCCTTGCTACCCACTTCCCCTTGATTGCGGCTCCCTTTGGGGCAACAGCGGTTTTGGTCTATGGCATTCCCGATAGTCCCCTGGCCCAGCCTCGAAATGTAATTGGGGGTAACTGCATTGGGGCGTTGGTCAGCATTATTTGTGTGCAGTGCTTTGGCGGAGAACCCTGGGTCATGGGCCTGGCAGTGGCTACCACCATCAAGTTGATGAAACTAACCCGGACTGTCCATCCGCCGGGGGGAGCCGTAGCCTTAGTTGGGGTGATGGGCCAGGCCTCATGGGGATTTCTTTTCACACCTGTGTTCCTGGGATCCCTAGTTATTATCCTATGGACATATATCTTCAACAACATAACACCTGGCCGCAGTTATCCTCATCATTGGCTTTAGGGAGTCTTCATAACCCGATAGACTCTGATTCAACTGAGACTTATAAGATTTTTGAGAGCAAGGTATAAATCAGCAAAAATATCTGGGCAATCACCACCAGGCCAACAGCAATCATCCCCGAGATCAGTAAAGCCTGAACGCCGACAATTGGCAAAAACGGTGCAAACCAAACAATGGCTCCTGAAATGACCGCAATCACCAACTGCTCCCACTTCTCGATCACCCCTTTAAACTGCAAAAAGATCAGCAAGGCCAGGACTACACCCACTCCCCCTGCCACCAGGCCAAGGGAAGCCCACCCCTGAGTTAACAGGCCATGACCAACTAACCCGATAATTCCCGCCTCAAATCCCGTAAACGCCGCACCAGTCAGCACTTTCAGCATCGGTAATGGGGGAGCCGGAGGTTTCGCTGGTTTCGGCTGTTTTGGAACTTTGGGGGCTTTACCCTGGGGTTGGCGGGGCGTAATCGTGGGTTGGTTAATATTTTGACCCGTAGCTTGGGGAAGCGGTGGATTGGGAGTCCCCACAGAGCCTTGCAGATTTGTCCCAGTTGACGGGGCCGGAACACTCACGGTCGCAATAGGTGGGGGGGGCGTTGACAATGGCCGGGTTGAGAGGGGCGGCGGATTGGGAATAATTGAGCCTTGGGTCAGGGCATAGTAGGCCTCACTGGCAGATTGAAACCGCTGGCTGGGTGCGGGCAGGAGCATCCGATCTAAAACCTGGGCTAATTGCTCCGTCACTTGGGCATGGGGTCGCCACTTCCAGGAGTTGGTATAGGCCTCATAGAGATCGCTGGGGGGTTTGCCGGTCAGTAAGACCACACAAGTCACCGCTAAGGCATAGAGATCGGAACTCGGAAAAACCTGTTCACCGCGACTTTGTTCTGGGGGCGCAAAATGGGGGGTATAAATGCCGGTCATCTTACTCGAACCGCCCAAGGTTGCCAATTGCTTCACGGCTCCAAAATCTAAAAGGTAAAGACTGGCCTGGCCGGGAACTTTAGTTTTATGGGGATATTGCCGCATGATATTGGATAGCTTAATATCCCGATGAATCGAGCCGTTATCGTGGACATACTGCAACACAGGCAAAATTTCCCGGAGCAATTCCACCACCTCTGCTTCTGAAAACTGCCCTTTCCGGCCCACCTCTTCCTCTAGGGTTTCCCCATCAATAAACTCTTGGGCGATATAGAAATAAGGTTCTGACCGGCCCGTTTGGAGATTCGCTACATCCAGTTCAAAGTAAGCATATAAATCCGGGATTTGGGCATGGGTTCCCAGGTTTTCTAAAACTTCTCCTTCCCGTTCAAAGAGTTCCTGGGTTTTGGCCAAGGTTTCCGGATCAGTCGTATTCACCACCAACTGCTTAATCACACATTCCCGTAATCTCGGCGTGTCCAGGTCTCGGGCAAAATAGGCCGCGCCAAATCCTCCCTGGCCCAGGAGCCTTTGGGGAACATAGCGATTTCTGAGAATTAAGGGCATCCCACAGGCCAGGCAAAACTTTTGCGGTGATTTTTTCCGTACTGCTGGGTCATCTAATTCTGGAAAGTTATTGATCGGTTGGGGACATCCAGGCCGGGTGCAGTGAACTTGCATAGTAACGGGCCAACTCTTGGGGAAAATGGCAACAAAATTGACTCTATCCTGGCATGAGTCTAAGGCCAATGCGGTGAGACTCTGGTTTGGACCAGCCCCCTAAGACCCCTCGCGCCAAAATGGATCTAGAAGCCAGGCCCCCTCTACGTTAAAATCCTGAGAGAAGCGCAGACTTAGGTTGGGATTTAAGGACGGTAATTGTGGCAAACCTCAAATCAATTCGGGATCGGATTCAGTCAGTTAAAAATACCCGCAAAATCACTGAAGCAATGCGTTTGGTTGCCGCTGCTAAAGTTCGCCGGGCGCAAGAACAAGTCACAGCCACTCGCCCCTTTGCCGATCGGTTGGCCCTGGTTTTGCATGGGTTACAGGCCCGGTTACGGTTTGAAGAAGCCAATTTGCCCCTGTTGGCTAAACGACCAGTGAAAAAAGTAGCCCTCTTGGTGATTACCGGCGATCGGGGCCTCTGTGGGGCCTATAACTCCAGTGTGATTCGCCGGGCCGAAGATCGGATTAGGGAACTCCAGTCCGAGAGAATTGACTATACCCTCGTAATTGTTGGCCGTAAAGCTGCTCAATATTTCCAACGTCGCGAACGCCCCATTGATGCCGTATTTACCGGATTGGAGCAAATTCCTTCAGCCACCGAAGCGATGCAGATTGCCAATGAACTCCTGTCTTTGTTCTTATCGGAAACCGTGGATCGGGTCGAATTGATCTATACCAAGTTTGTTTCTTTAATTAGCTCCCGTCCCGTGACTCAAACCCTGTTGCCCTTAGACCCCCAAGGCCTGGAAGCAGAAGATGATGAAATTTTCCGGTTAACCAGCCGCAGTAGTAAACTGGAAGTCAGCCGGGAAAAAGTAGCACTGCCGACAACCCCTTTAGCGGCGGATATGATTTTTGAGCAGGATCCTGTGCAGATTTTAGATGCGCTCTTGCCCTTATACCTGAACAATCAACTCCTGCGCTCTATGCAAGAGGCCGCCGCTTCAGAACTGGCCGCCCGGATGACTGCCATGAGTAATGCCAGCGATAATGCCACAACCTTAGTCGGAACCTTAACCCGTTCTTACAACAAAGCCCGCCAGGCCGCCATCACCCAGGAAATTTTAGAAGTCGTGGCTGGGGCCGAGTTATTGCGCTAACTTCTCACATTTGCCAGAGTTGCTATGCCATTGACGATTATTAGCGAATCCCCACCTTTAGTCCTTGATTTAGGGGATGTGATGTGAGTTGCGGTTACAAGAGTGACTTTAGATACGGTCATTGCCGCCTTTTTAGATGGGAATAGTGCCGAAGAAATTGTTGCTCAATATCCCTCACTGAATCTGGCGGACGTTGACTCGGTGATTGATTATTACCTGCATCATCGTCAAGTCGTTGATCAGTACCTCCAACAACGTGAAATAAAGGCAGCTCAAGTTAAACAAGCCAATGAAGAACAGTTTAATCCGATTGGACTTTGGGATCCCTTAATTGCTCGCCAGTCCCAGCGTGCTTAATTTTTCTTGATGGCATGATTTATTGCCTCGCTGCTGAAAACTTTAATCAACAGATTGTTACTGGAGTCCTGGGGCAATCTACGGTCTGCAATATTGTCCGGGTTCAGGATGTCGGCTTAAGAGCAGCAACAGATCCGCTGATTTTGGCCTGGGCTGCTGAAGAAAACCGCATTCTCTTAACCGATGGGGTTGAAACAATGACAAGTTTTGCCGATCAACTTACCCTTGCCTTAGGCATAAATTCCCTTTTTGGTGCTAATTTTTTAATTCATTGAATGAGGTGAGCGTGAAACTTTTATTCCTCTCCACATCGGTTGGCCCCCTCGGTTCTGGCTTAGGGGGTGGAGTTGAATTAACCCTGCTAAATATTGCCCAGGCCCTCGTCACCCTTGGCCACCAGATTACAGTTGTTGCTCCCCAAGGTTCAAAACTGCCCTTACCCGTGGAGATGGTTGAAATTTCCGGCGCATTACAAGTCCCAGCCCAAACCCAAACCCGTGACCAGCCCATTGAGATGCCACCCAACCCGGTTTTAGGGCGGATGTGGGATTATGCCCGCCAAGTCCAGGCCAGGTATGACATTTTGGTGAATTTTGCCTATGACTGGTTGCCGTTTTATCTGACCCCATTTTTGCAAACGCCGATGGCCCATTTAGTGAGTATGGGTTCCCTCAACGATGTCATGGATCAAATTGTGGGGGCCGTGGTTGACCAGTTTCCAGGCAGTATTGGCGTTTATACCCGCACCCAGGCCGAGACATTCCCTTTTGCGAATCAATGTGTGGCCTTGGGCAGTGGTTTAGACCTATCACTGTATGAGTTTTGTCCAGAGCCAGAGGCATCTTTATGTTGGCTAGGGCGGATTTCTCCCGAAAAGGGCCTGGAAGATGCGGTGGCAGCGGTTAATAAAACCAGAACTCCCCTCAAAATTATGGGCCAGCTCCAGGATGTTACCTACTGGGAAACCATTCAAGCCAGCTACCCCAATGCACCGATTCAATATCTCGGCTTCAAAACAACTCAAGAAATGCAGGAAATTTTGAGAAAATGTCGGGCCTTACTGGTCACCTCTCGCTGGGTTGAAGCCTTTGGCAATGTCTTAATTGAAAGCCTGGCCTGTGGAGTTCCCGTAATTGCTTATGCCCGTGGCGGCCCGACCGAAATTATTCAGGATGGTCAAACAGGCTGGCTGGTGAGACCGGATTCAGTCCCTGGGTTAATTGCGGGCATCCAAAAACTCGATCAAATCAGTCGCCAGGCCTGTCGAGACCAAGTAGAGCAGGATTATGCCTTGCCAGTCTATGGAGCCAGAGTCGAGCAGTGGTTAAAGAACCTACTCCTTTGAGAGTTCCTGTAATCGCCCCATCCTTGGCCATAACCGTGACACCGCGACCCCCGCTTTCATGGCCGCTAAGACCCCAATGGCTTCTGCATAGGATTGAACTGCTAGAGCCTTAATCCCCAGGCCCTCAGCGGTCACATTTAAGGTTGTTGGATTGTCTACAACGGTAATGATTTGAGCTTGGGTCTGGCTCAAGGCTAATAAGCCTGGCCCTCCACAGGCCCCGGCTGGACTAATGACTACATCCACACATTGCCGATCAATTACATCCGGCCGATCGTGGAAAACCTGAGGATCGAGAGAGACAAATTGGGGAGCTTGGCTCAGACCCACTAAGACCGAGGGCAAAAACGTATAGCCCAGTTCTTCCGCTGCGGCCTGGGGACTAAGAGTGGCATCTAGGGGCAGGGGCATCAGGGCAGGGGCATGGGCGGCGGGAATTTGAAACTCCCTGACCACTAAGTGGCTAATGATGGCTTCGGCTCCAGCTAAGGGATCCACCCCCTGACCTTGGCGGTAAGCACTGAGGGCCTGGGCATCAATTTGGTCGGGAAAGCGGGCCACAATGGCAATGGCCTGGGCCTGGGCAGTCTCAATTAATTTGGCGGCGGCCCTGAGTAAACTATCAGGATGTTTTAAGGTTCCCCAAGTTGCCCCAGATGGTGAAGTCCGCAATTCCACCCCCAAGGGCTGATCCGTGATCACATAGTCCGTGAGCTTGAGTCCCAAGGTTGCCCGACAAGCCTCGGCCGCTTGTAAATGTCGCAATCGTAAGTCTGGTTCAATGGCCTGGTCAAACAAGAGGCCAATCCGATTTGCACTCACCCGCTTTAAACCCCAGGCCCCGGCCGCAAATTGATCCAGGCCATAGCCTTCCACATAGGCCACATTCGGCATTGACCAATAGAGTTGGGCCCCATTCAACACATTTGGATGAGTAATAATTTGGTCACAGACTTGCCCCAAGGCCCGGACTACAGGAATGGCATCTCCAGCATACCCACCCATGGCCGCCCCAATTCCCGTCGGAATGATTAAAACCGTAGTTAACGCGCCGGGCATAAACGGTCAGCACTAATCTCAATCGGAGTCACTACGGCCTCAACACGAATCATCCCCAGCTCTGGGAGTTCCGTAATGGCCCAACGCAGCGGCATCCCCACTTTTATCAGTTCTTCGGTAATTAGAGAAATTAACTGGCCGGGATCAGGAGGCTGGAGCAATTCTAGGGTGATAAATTGTGTTGTCATTAATCCATCATCCGCAGAGAAGACCTAACTGGTCTGTTGAAACTGTCCAAACTGGAGATCATAGACCTCATCTTCTTTTTCGCTAATGATTTTCAAGTCCGACTTGGGTTTGGCTACACAGAGCAAAACGTAGCCCTTTTCTCGCAGTTCGGGACTCAAGCCCATGGCATCCCCATGATCCACTTCACCCAAGACAACCAGGGCCGAGCAGGTTGTACAAACTCCAGAGTTACAGGCACTCGGTAAGGTATCCATCCCAGCAGCATAGGCCGCCCGCAAAATCTGCTTATCTTCAGAGACGCTCAGGGTGTAGGTTTGCCCTTGATGTTCAATTTCAACGGTGTAACTTTGGCTCATGGGGAGTGCTTCGGCAGGTAAAAATTGTCAATGACTTTAATTATCTCCCAAATCTTGCGCTTACATCACCGGAAATATCTCCAGCAGTTGCTTGGTCAATGGCAGACCCTCACTTTCCTGCAAATCACCTCTAGCCCCAGATCGGTATCGTCACCCGTGGCAGAATAGATCCAACTCCTGGGTTTGCACTTGATGATTCTTGGGGGAATACCGGACTACCCATAGTTCAGCGGCAAAAATATTAGACTAGCCCCTTGCTGGGATTTGCCTTTAATCTTTCCCCGTTGTGCAGAAATGGTTGGGTGGTGCAACAGTCTGTGATCTTTTCAGGGAGGCTTGTTTGTGAATCGTCTCTATCGAATTGCGGTTAGCGTTTGTTTAGTGGGCTTACTGCTAATTACGGGCTGTACCCAGGCCCCGCCCTCCCCCTTTGAGCAGGCCCAAATTGAAAGCACCCAACGCACCGCCACCCCCGCAGTTGCCGAAGATGCCACCCAAGGGAGTGAATTTAACAAGTTCTTCCCCAGCCCTGAACCCGGCTATGAGCGAGTCTATACCCAAGAGAAAAAGGGATTTGCCGAAGCCAAACTCATTAAAGACGGCCAGGATTTGGCCATGCTAGCCATTTTCGACACCACCAGCCTCCCCAGTGCCGCGGCTAAGTTTCAGAACAGTCCGAATCAAGTTGCGGGCTATCCGGCCGTCGAAATTGGCACGACCCAAAGCGCAATTTTGGTAGCGGATCGGTATCAAGTCAAGGTGCTTTCTCGGGATCCCAGTTTCACCGCCGCCGACCGCCAGGCCTGGATTGCTAAGTTTAACCTCGAGGGCCTGGCCCAACTACCTTAAAGGTGACTGCTGATGTTGCTCTATGATCCCCAGACCCAAGCCCTGCCCACAGCGGAAGACCTACCCTGTTCGGATGACACCCCGGTGGATAATGAATGGCAAAATCTGATCCCCAATCTTTTATTGGAACTCTTATCGCGATATTGGGCAGAGCGGCCAGACTGGTTCTTTGGGGTAGATATGGGGGTTTATTACGATCCTCACCGGCCAGCCGTCGTCCCTGATGGGTTCTTGAGCTTAGGTGTGCTGCGCTTTCGGAATGGAGCCGGGCGTTTAAGCTATGTCCTTTGGGAAGAGGAGAACGTGATCCCGATCTTGGCCTTGGAAGTTATCTCTAAAACCTATGGAAAGGAATATGAAGCCAAACGGGATCTCTACGCTGATTTAGGTATTCGTTACTACGCCATTTATCGCCCCATGCCCAACTATCGGCCCAAACGGCAACCCTTGGAAGTGTATCGTTTAGAAAACGGTGCATATATCCCCATGGTGGGAGAGCGGATTTGGTTCCCCGAAATTGGCCTGGCATTAGGTCGGGAGATTAACAGCTTTTGTGGCTACACTCGGGAATGGCTCTGCTGGTACACCCAGGCCGGGGAGCGGTTAATTAGTTCCGCAGAAGCCTACCAACAATCCCAGCAGGAACTCCAGGACACTCAAGAGGAACTCCAGGAAACAGCGATCAAACTTCACCAGGCCAAGCAGGAGTCCGCCCGATTAGCCGCCAAATTACGGGAGTTAGGCATTGACCCCAGCCAGCTATGACAAGGAAACCCGAGGGATTGAGGTCAGCCCCCATCAACTAATATTTCAGCGAGGACTTTAGCGTGAGTGATTCAATTTTTAAGATTGTTGATCAACTGCCCACAGGCGGGGTGACAGTCATGGCTTTGAAGGCCCTGGATTTTGTTATCCCTGGTCAATGGAATAATTTAGTGGGGTTTGAAAATACCATTCGGGAAGTGACGGGGGAAACCGACCCAGGCCTGGTGCAGCAAATTGGCGAGCGGGCTGTTTATCTATTTAATGACAAATCCCAAGGCTATCAACGGGCCCTCTGGCTCTATCAAACGGTGGACAATACGGATTCTCTCCTCGGAGCCGCGGCCTTGGCCAATAAAGTTGGGGAAAAAATCTCATTTCTGGGATTTCTCGATAAGCTCACCCCCAAACCGGAAAAAGCCCAGTCCTTAGATTTGACCATTAAACTGGTGGTCGAAGTTGTTGCCTTTTGCCAAATCAATGGGATTCCGGGGGACAGTATTAGCGACTTTTTACGGGCCTTGGCCGACTACGGCGGTGAATCCCTAATGCGGATGGCAGCCTTAGTTTGTTTTGATGGCCTGATCCCCCTTGGCCCAGATTTTATTTTGAAGTCCTTGGATGTCTTAAGAAATCTTCAACCCAAAGAACTGACGGAAAATCCCACCTTCAAAGCCGTTTCTAAGTTCATTCCTGGCCATGGCCCCGTTGAACAACTCGGTTTTGTTTCCCAAAGCTTTAGCTCAGTCCAGGGCTGGATGGGGGATTTTATCGCCTCCCGAGACTTAACGCCCGAAAAAGTGGTTAATAGCCTCCAACGCTCCGTGGAATTGTCTAAGGATAACTTGGATGTTTTAGGTGCCTTTTTAGACATGAGTACCAACTACTACTATCACACCGGAGTTCAAACCCTGGCCCGGCGGCTCATTGAACGGGCCGTCGCCGAAATCTAGCCACAGGTTCGGCAATGATGCTTCTGATGCTGGACTGCATGGGTCTCGTCTTGAGCGTCGCAGCAAAGCCTTGCTGGTGGGTAAACATCGTCACCCGGAACAGTTTCACTTTCTTGTCTTTAGAAACCCCCCGGATTTTGATAAGCTGCCTGTGAGCTAAGGCTTGAGAATCCCACTCTAGATTACCCAGCTGAATATAGGGATGCCTCCGCTGACGGTCATCGACGCGGCGGTTATATTTAGCGGGCAGTAGTCAACTTCCAATCCATTGATTTCCCCAAAGCGGGAATGCTCTATCACCAGGCCTGTCTTGATGGAAACCCAAACCCTACTCTTAATTTTGGTTGATATTTGTCTGATCATTGGCCTGGCCAGGCTCGTGGGTAATCTATTTACGCGGATCAATCAGCCACCTGTGATGGGAGAAATCGTGGCGGGGATTATGCTGGGGCCGTCTCTATTGGGTTGGCTGGCTCCCCATACCGAGGCCATCCTGTTTCCGAAGGATGTCATGCCCTCCATTTATTTACTTTCACAGATTGGTCTGATTTTCTTCATGTTTTTGGTCGGGCTAGAGGTGAGTCCAGAAAATATGCGGGGACGGCTACGGGTGGCAATGGCGACATCCAGCATCAGTATTTTAGTTCCCTTTACCTTGGGAGTGAGTTTAGCCTTGACCCTGTTGCAGCCTTTACGGACTAACCCTGAGATTTCCAATTTGGCCTTTGCCCTTTTTTTGGGGGCGGCGATGTCGGTGACGGCCTTTCCCGTTTTGGCTCGGATTATTCAAGAAAAAAATCTCCAGAAAACTCCATTAGGATTATTGGCCCTCACCTGTGCCTCTGTAGATGACATCACAGCCTGGTGTTTATTGGCGATGGCGATTATTGCGACCCGTTCCAATGATATTTTCTCGGCCTGGCCAACCTTGGTGGGGATTAGCCTCTTTACGATGTTGATGATGACAGTGGGGCGGCGATGGATTGAACAACAAATGCGGGCCTGGGCGCAACGGGGCCCCTTAACCCTCAGTCAACAAACCATCATTTATATTTTCTTAATCCTCAGCGCAATTGGGACTCAGTTACTCAACATTGATGTCATTTTCGGTGGATTTATTATGGGGGTCATTATGCCCAAGAATTTGGCCAGTACAGTCTATCTCCGAGAGCGAATTCAAGATTTTGTCACTATTTTCCTTTTGCCCTTATTTTTTGCCTATAGTGGCATTAACACCCAAATTGGCCTGGTGAATACACCGACTCTTTGGGGTTTAACTATCCTGATCCTCTTAGCCGCAGTGTTAGGGAAGTTTGGGGGGACTTACTGGGTCTCGCGTTGGACAGGCTTACCGGCTGGGGAGGCTGCGGCCTTGGGGCTGTTGATGAATACACGGGGGTTAACAGAATTAATTATTCTCAATGTGGGCTTGAGTTTGAAGGTTATTTCTCCAGTCTTATTTACAATGCTGGTGATCATGGCCCTAGTGACCACGTTTATTGCCTCTCCGCTGATGGATCGGGTGTACCCAGGCCCCCTGAGTGACCCCAGCAGTTAGGTAGATTCAAAAAATTAATTTTAGAAATTCAAAAGTTTACCAGCAATCCACCCCAACGCCAGGCCAATCATTAGGGCCCAAACTTGACCCGAGTCAACAAAATTATTCCAAGACTTAGCAAAGTCGCTGCCGAGGGTATCCTTAAATTGTTGGGCAACAATAATTTGCTGCTGATGGAGTTCAATTTTAGCAACGAGGGGTAAATAGGGAGAAGTTGGGGCAACCATAGGTAAACAGAATCCTGAAAGAAGGGTGGTGATTGAGTCTTGTTAATCTTAACCTGTGCCTTGGAATCTGACTGTGGCTCTCCAGCAGAATATTTAGTGTAAGTTTCTCATCTGGTTGAGGGGGAGCGGTAGAAGTTTAGCGCGCACAAGGGTCAGGAGGGAAGGGGTTTTCGGTTGGGCCAAGTCCAGGCCAGTCTAGACTTAACTATAAGGTTGGGCGAATTGTGGTTTCAAATTCGGCTTGATCCTTGAGGATGCGAAAGACTTTATCCATACTGGTTAATTCAAAGAGCATTTTTACCTGTTCTGTCACACCACAGAGAAACAATTGTCCATTGGTTGTCCGGAGGTTTTTTAACGCCACTACCAATGCCCCCAGGCCAGAACTGTCCATAAACGTAATCTCTTGGCAGTCAATTAAGACCACAGTGACCCCAGCCTGGACTAAATCTACAATTTCCTGGCGAAAGGCTGTTGCTTGGGGGCCACCAAAAACACCAGTGGGCTGAATAATTTTGATCGGGGTACTCATGAGCTAGATTTACAGGGGGGATCCAACCCAATCAGTATAGCGGCAAAATACGGGGCCAGTGGGTCTAGGCAGATTGTGACACGCTCAGGAATCATCAGGATTTAACTCAGGGGTTTTGATTGAGAGCCATAGCATTAACCGTTTGGACAATTCGTTTCTGTCTAGTTTCGGCCCGCTTGGCACTATCGATCCAAAAGAGAATGTTTTTCTTGGCTGAGTTACTTAGGGCTTGAAAATTCTGGTTAGTCAGCGCATTGGTGGCCAAGGCCTGCTGCAAATCTGCGGGGACAATCAAGGCCTCAATCTGATCAAGGCTTGTCCATGAACCATCTTCTTTGGCCCGGTTGATCATCTCCAGTCCAGCTTGTGTCATTAGCCCTTGCTCAATCAGGTCTTGGACATAGGATTTATTGAGCTTTGACCAGACACTCTTGGGTTTGCGGGGGGTAAAAACCTGCTGATAACGTTCTGCATCTATTGACTTGACCTTGCTATCAATCCAACCAAAGCAGAGGGCTTCTTGAACGGCCTCACTGTATTGAATACTGGGCTGCTGACTCCTGACTTTGTAATACAGAAGCCAAATTCCTGCTGATGCCCGGTGATTCATCTTCAGCCACTCCCGCCAGGCCTGGCGATTGGGGGCATAAAACGTCTTAAGTGTGTCATCAAACTTTGACATGAGCGGAACCGTATCCAGGCCTGTTGTTGAGAGGCAAAGTTGCTGATTTTAATCCTAAATGTTCAACCCTCCCTCTGGTGGCTAAAGGGGGCTTGACCGTGGATTTTAAGGAAGTCAGCAAATAAGCTATTCTAGAAAATATTACTGCGATTGGCCGACATCACGGTGCTACCCCTAGGAAATGTGGGTTCAACTGGGCCTAGGAGTGGAAGTGTATGCCTTGGGTTCGGATTACTAGTGCAGTGGTGGCCATCGTTGTGGCCTTAGGATTTACCTTGCTGGGGGGCTGGTACTTTACCCTCGGCCTGGGAGCATTAGTTTATCTGGGGCAATTAGAGTATTTCGAGCTGGCCCGCGCTAAAGGCATTGTCCCCGCCACCAAAACCACCCTTGTCGTCAGTCAATTATTTTTAATTACCGCCTATAAACTTCCTCTAGTCGCTGATGCCATTTTTCCCTTGGCCGGGACGATTATTTGCTTTTATTTGTTGTTTGAACCGAAGCTGGCCTCGATTGCTGATATTTCCACATCCATTATGGGGTTATTCTATGGCGGCTACTTACCGAGTTATCTAGTCCGGATTCGCCAACTCGGTGTGCCAGAGTCAACATTTCCCTTGGGCGGGTATTGGCCCACTTCTTGGCAGCCGACAGATTTACCCCCAGGCCTGGCCATTACCCTTTTGGCCTTTGCCTGTATTTGGGCGGCGGATATTGGAGCCTATGTGATGGGAAAGTGGATTGGGAAAACCCCCTTGTCAGCAATTAGTCCGAAAAAAACGGTCGAAGGGGCAGTGTTTGGGATTTTGGGCAGTATTGGGATGGGCTTGGGGGGAGCTTGGGTTTTAGCGTGGCCCAGTTGGATGATTGCTGGCACCGGCCTGGGGGTGATGATTGGGATTACTAGCTTGCTGGGGGACTTAACGGAATCCATGATGAAACGGGATGCGGGGGTCAAAGATTCAGGGGATTTAATTCCCGGCCACGGGGGTATTTTAGATCGGGCTGACAGTTATGTGTTCACCGCTCCCTTAGTGTATTATCTGATTACCCTCGGACTGCCCCTATTACCCCAATGATTCTCCGAGTTTGCCGCTGATGCTGCCTGAGCCGTCAATGATTCGGTTATCTGGACAACCTGAATATTCCGTCCAGTAATTGGAAAACTTATCATACATTGTAGGTAGGAGAATTCTAAAACTTAATACTCTCTGGTTAGGGCAGAATTGCGATGGCAGCAACAGATTTTAAGGACTACTATCAAATTTTGGGAGTCACTAAGACCGCATCCGATGCTGAAATTCGCCAGGCCTTTCGCCGTCTTGCCCGCCAGTATCACCCTGACTTAAATCCTGGGGATAAAGCCGCTGAAGCCAAGTTCAAAGAAATCAACGAAGCCCACGAAATTCTTTCAGATAAAGAAAAACGCCAAAAGTACGATCAATTTGGTCGCTATTGGCAGCAGCCTGGAGTTGGCGGGCCTGGACCAGGAGTCAATGTTGACTTTAATAATATGGACTTTGACTTTGGTCGCTATAACAATTTTGATGAATTTATTAATGAACTCCTCGGCCGCTTTGGCGGATATGCAGGGGCAACGGGGGGTGGAACAGGACAAACCTATACCTATGGAGAAGGCTTTCCAGGCCCTGGGGTTGGTTCTCCGGTGGGGGCGGATCGGGAAGCTGAGATTCAATTAACCTTCTCAGAAGCGCTAAAGGGCTGTGAAAAACGGCTGCAAGTGGGGGCAGAAACCATCACAGTGCGGATTCCCGCAGGCGCGAAACCAGGCAGTAAAGTCCGCGTCAAAGGGAAGGGGCAAGCTAACCCTCTCAGTCAAATCCGAGGGGATCTATACCTACGTGTGCGAGTTACCCCCCACAGCTTTTTTAAATTTGACGGGGACAATTTAACTTGTGAATTACCCATTACCCCGGATGAAGCGGTCTTGGGTACTCAAGTTAATTTGCTGACTCCGGCTGGCTCTGTTAACTTGAATATCCCGGCTGGTGTTAGGTCTGGGCAATCCTTACGCTTACAGGGAAAAGGCTGGCCTGGGGTTAAGGGGGGCATGGGGGATCTCTTGGTCAAAATTCAAGTCATTACTCCGAAAGACCTGACAGCCGCCGAGCGAGACCTGTATCAACAACTGGCCAAACTCCGCCAGAGTCATCCCCGGACTGGCCTGGAAAATCTGAGCCTTTAGGGAAAATTACGCCTCAACTCAGGTTTAAGTCTGTGACTGCACCCACGCTACTGGAGGAGACTAGCTGGGCGTATTTGGCTAAAACCCCGCGAGTATACCGGGGCTGTGGTGGTTGCCAGGCCTGGCGGCGCTGGGCCAATTCCTGATCCGAGATATTAAGTTGCAGCAGACGTTTATGGGCATCAATGGTAATCAAGTCGCCCTCTTGCACCAGGCCAATCGTGCCGCCGACCGCCGCTTCAGGAGCCACATGGCCGACCACCATGCCATAGGTTCCCCCAGAAAACCGCCCATCGGTAATTAAGCCCACGGAATCCCCCAGGCCCGCCCCAATAATCGCCGAAGTAGGTGCCAGCATTTCCCGCATCCCCGGCCCACCCTTTGGCCCCTCATAGCGAATCACAATCACATCCCCAGGATTAATCTGGTTGGCAAGGATGGCCTCTAAACAGGCTTCTTCGGAGTTAAAAACTCGAGCTGGCCCGGTAATTTCGGGATTTTTGACCCCCGTAATTTTGGCAACGGCCCCTTCTGTAGCCAGGTTTCCCTTCAAAATTGCTAAATGCCCAGTGGCATACATGGGATTATTCCAAGGGCGGATCACATCTTGATCTGGACGGGGTTGATCCGGCACATCCTGAAGAACTTCAGCCACAGTTTGCCCGGTAATGGTGAGGCAGTCGCCGTGGAGCAGCCCATGACTCAGGAGCATTTTCATCACCTGGGGAATCCCACCCGCCTTGTGTAAATCCGTAGCCACATAACGACCCGATGGCTTCATATCGCACAGAACAGGGACGCGCTCCCGAATAGTTTCAAAATCATCTAGTACTAAAGGTACACCCGCTGAATGGGCAATGGCCAGAAAGTGCAGCACCGCATTGGTAGAGCCACCCACGGCCATGATCACGGAGATCGCGTTTTCAATGGACTTGCGGGTAATAATGTTGCGGGGCCGGAGGTTATTACGGATCGCCTCGACTAAAACTTTTCCCGCCAGTTGCGTATTCTCGGCTTTTTCGGCATCTTCAGCAGCCATGGTGGAGGAATACATCAGGCTCATGCCCATGGCTTCAAAGGCGGAGGACATGGTGTTGGCCGTAAACATCCCCCCACAGGAACCTGCCCCCGGACAAGCATTCCGTTCCACGGCAAAAAGACGAGCTTCCTCAATCCGACCGGCACTAAACTGGCCCACAGCTTCAAAGGCACTGACAACGGTTAAGTCTTCCCCCTCCAGATGGCCGGGTTTAATTGTTCCGCCATAGACAAAAATTGCCGGAATATTCATCCGGGCCATGGCAATCATCGCCCCCGGCATATTCTTATCACAGCCGCCAATGGCCAAAACCCCATCCATACTCTGGGCATTACAGGCGGTTTCAATGGAGTCGGCAATTACATCCCGCGAAACTAGGGAATATTTCATCCCTTCTGTGCCCATAGAAATGCCATCGCTGACGGTAATCGTGCCAAAAATTTGCGGCATTCCTCCCCCGGTGCGAATCCCGGCCTGGGCCTGTTCAGCCAGAGTTGCAATCCCCATATTGCAGGGTGTAATCGTACTGTAGGCACTGGCCACGCCGACAATGGGTTTATTAAAGTCCACATCTTCAAAGCCCAACGCTCGGAGCATGGCCCGATTGGGAGTCCGTTGTAGGCCTTGGGTGATGATTCGACTCCGCCAGTTGTCTGCCATAGATCTCTCCCTCGGAATTGTCACTGTTCTCAATAGATTGAGTTATCCTAATTTTCTCAGACTTTTGGCGGCTGTGGGCCTCTGTTAAGCTGTGAGTAGTTAATTAAAGATTAGGATTTTCTCGGCCCAGGCCTGGAGTCTTGTCAACAACAGCCAGTGAATCCCCAATTGCGTTCTATGAATCCGTCTCCACTCCATGAACAGGATTTCTTGCAATGGACAGAGCAGCAAATTACCTGTCTTAGTCGAGGTGATTGGGCAGGACTAGATTTATCAAACCTCATTGAGGAGTTAGAAGCCTTGGGGCGGCTGGAACAACGGGAACTAGGGAGTTATCTGCAATTGCTTTTACTTCATCTCCTGAAATGTCGGTATCAACCTGAGCGCAAAACTACAAGTTGGGAGATCACAATCACGAATTGTCGAGATAAGATCCAAGATTGCCTGGAAGATACGCCAAGTCTAGGGCGATTTTTGCAAGATTCTGATTGGTTGAACAAATACTATCAGCGGGCACGACGAGATGCAGCGAAGGAAACACAAAAACCGATGCAGAGTTTTCCTAAAGATTGTCCATTTTCAATGATTGAAATTTTAGCCCCTTAGTTCTCACTTGAACTGCTCTCAACCTTATAGTCATTTTCGCCAAAACTAGGATACTCAAAACTACTGCCTTTAACAGTCTCAAGTCCTTTTGTGTTTCATTCCTAAGGGAAATGACTATAAACTTAATCCTAAATACTAAATGAGTGATGAACGATGTCCCAGGCCACGACCATTTGCTTTTTCCCTGATGAAGTGATGATTACGGCTAAGGTGGGTGATTCTTGGCTAGAGGTGGCGCGCCAGGCCGGGATTGAGATTCCGACAGGATGTTTGCAGGGGTCTTGTGGGGCCTGTACGGTCGAGATTGAGGAATTGGGTGAAGTGAGAACCTGCATTAGTGCCATTCCCCCCGGCCAGGCTCAGTACACTGTCTATTTATTTAGGGATCCCACCTGGTAGGAGATTAGACCAGGCCCGTTCGTAACGCCACCACCGCCGCCTGCACCCGATCATCCACTGAGAGTTTATTCATAATTCCCCGCACATGGGTTTTGATCGTGTTGGGACTGAGGAATAATTTATCGGCAATTTCTGGATTACTTAGCCCCTCAACCATCAACTGCAACACATCCATTTCTCGCTGGGATAGCTGCATTCCGCTGGGACTGGCCTGGGGCGGCCGGAGATGTTGAACCACTTGACGGGCAATTTGCGGGTCTAAATAGGTAGCTCCCTCTTGGGCGGCGGTAATGGCGGTGACAAGACGATCAACAGTTGCACCTTTAATACAGTAGGCATCGGCTCCACTGGCTAAGGCGGCCACCACTTCGGTTTCTGATTGATGAGAAGTCAGGATCACCACATGGATTTGGGGAAATTCGGCCTTGATTTGGTGGGTGGCGGCAATTCCATCCAGGCCGGGCAAACCAATATCCATGACCACTAAATCCGGCTGCAAATTCCGAGCCGCTTCCACCCCCGAAAACCCATCCTCGGCCTGGGCAATAATCTCAAACTGGGGATAGGCCGTCAAAGATTGCTCCAAGCCCAACTGCATCATTGGGTCATCTTCGACAATCAAAATTCGTAACGGCCCCGCCATCCTGTCCTCCCCCAGTAGATTACCTTTGGAGGCCTCAACCGCCCAGGCCAGGGATGGATAACCCGCCCGTTAATTCCTCCATTTGTTCCCGCATCGTGGTGGTGGATTTGAGGTAGGCATCCTTCATGGCCGCAGTGACTAAATCGGAGAGAACTTCTGCCCCTTCAGACAGGAGATCTTCCTTAATTTCCACTCGTAACGGTTCTTGGGTGCCACTCATAAATACCTTGACCAGGCCCCCGGCCGCTTGGCCTTCAATTTCCATTTGCTCTAAATCTTCTTGGAGTTTTTTGGCTCCTTCTTGGACTTTCTGGGCTTTTTGGATAGCATCTGCCAATTCCCGCATTTTGCCTAAGCCGAATCCAAAGCCTTGTCCCTGCGCCATAAGGTTCCTTCCCAATCAACAAACATTAGTCACGCCTGCTATCATATCCCATCCCTAGGATCAGCCAAAATTATTCTGCCGGAGTAGTAGCTACCTGTACCAAAATCCAATCCACGGCCTGGTTTAGATCGGCGGCAATAAAATCTGGCTCCGTTTGGTGTTGATACTCCCCAGCCAGGACGCTCTGCCCGAAGCCAGTTTGGACAAGAATGCCCCGACAGCCAGCATTCCGAGCTAAATCGATATCGGTGGCTTTATCCCCGACCATAAAACTGCGCGCAATATCCAAATCATGATCCCAGGCCGCGGCCACCAGCATTCCGGTATTGGGTTTTCGCCAGGTTGTCCAGGCCGTGTAGTCGGGGTTAATCCCACCTTCAGGAGGACTGAGTTCTGGGCAGAAATACAGGGCATCTAGTTTGGCTCCTGCTTCTTCGGCCAATAAGGTTTCTAAGCGGTGATGAAGGGCCAACACATGGTCATAGTTATAATAATGGCGGGCCGGGCCCGATTGATTAGAGACAAGACAGCAAAATAACCCAGCCTGGTTTAACCGCCCCACGGCCTGGGCCACACCGGACATCAACTTTAGATCCTCAACATTAAATAAATAGCCAGCCTCTTGGTTGAGCACCCCATCCCGATCTAAAAATACGGCGGCTCTAGCCATGCAACACCTCTGTAACTTGAGACAATATCATGGCCGGAGAAATATCCCCAATTTGCTCTGTCGGGGACTTCACGGGGCGGAAATGGGGTTGGGGCGGTAAGAGTTTCCGCGGGTCAGTGGGGCCAAAGAGAGCCACTAAGGGGGTATTTAAGGCAACTCCTAAATGCATCGGACCGCTGTCGGTACAAATCATCCCAGTTGCGGTTTCAATCAGCGCGGCTAATTTGCCAAAACTGGGGGGCTGGGTTCGTTTCAGTTCCGGGATGGCGGCGGTCAATTGTTCACCCCATTCCTGATCATCCGGACCCTGCACGATCAGCACTGAGATTTCGGGATACTTTGCGTTTAGGGTATGGAGAACTTCAATCCAGGCCCCGAGGGGGTAAATCTTATTAATGCCCTTCAGCCGCGCCATTTTACTAGAGCCGCCGTGAATCAGGATGTAGGGGGATTGTACCTGTAAACGAAGCCGTTCTGACTCTCCCCAGGCCTGGTCTGCGGGGTTAACCGTAGCGAACAAAGGTGGATATTCGTTTTTAATCCCCAGGCCCTGGAGGAGATCATGATACATGGCCGCCGCATATTGATTTTTATTCAAGGTGGCCGGATGGGTCAGTAAACCCCAAGTTTTTTGATTGGCATACCCGACCCGCTTGGGAACCCCAGTTAACCAGAGCAAAACCCGCACCGCACCGCTTTCGCCCAGGGAAATAATGATGTCGTACTGCCCGCGCCGGATTTGCTGAATCAGACTCCACCAATCCCGCCAAGTTTTCTTAGCCCGAAAGGGAAACGTCAAAACCTGGTTCACGACCGCATTCACCTCATAGGCTGCTTGGGAGCGAGGTTCAACCACAACATCAATTTGGGCCTGGGGATAGTGGCCCTGCAGATCCGCCAAGGTGGGAAAGACGAGGATTTGATCCCCAATTCCCCCCGGAACCAACATAATGATCCGCTGATTGGCCATATAGCGTTACTCATTTAGGGTAAGACGAGGACAGGTCAGAAAATGCCTTATGGGCGGTCTTTTTAACATTTCTACTCTCTCAGAACAGCCTCCGCAACGCTATAGATGCGATAGAACCTTCAGAATCGAACCCATTTTACAGTGGCTAGGCTGCCCTAACTCGGCTCATCCTCAAGACCACTTTGCCCAATCAGGTGATCATGGCCTCAAGCGGTTTCTGAGACAATTAAGACGGGGGTAGAACTGGATTCTAAGATGGCCTGGGATACTGACCCAATCAACTTGGATGGCCACCCGGTTTGTCCATGGCGACCGATGATAATTTCACTGGCCTGGAACTCTTGGGAAATGCGTAAAATTTCGGCCGGAACCGTACCTTCAACGGTCATGATCCGATGGCGAATGTCCGCTAACAAGGATTGACATTGGGTGTGTAAGGTTTCTAGGGGTTTGGTTTCGGGGGTCTGGATGACATGGAGCACAATTACCTCGGCATCACTGCGCCGGGCCAATTCAGCCGCTTTTTTGAGTATCGTTGGGGCCTGGGCATCCGTATCCACCGCAGCCAGAATTGTTAATTGGCGGGTCATGGCTGTTTTGGTTGGGTCAACCTCGCCGCGGCTGAGGAGTTGGGGGGCAAAGGTGGGAATGGCCCAGGCCCCAAGGGGAGCGGTTACTAAAATCGAAAGCGCGGCCACCGCCAGAATTTTGTCCCCCCCAGGAATTCCCATGGCCAGAGGTAAACCCCCAATCGCAGCTTGCACCGTAGCCTTAGCGGAATTTGCCGGCAGGAGGAAAAGCCGTTCTTTCCAGTTCCAATTACTGCCCCAAGTCGAAAGCAACCAACCGATCATCCGCCCGACTAAGGTACCAATGGCCAAAATCCCCAGGCCCAGGCCCCAGGTATCCCCCAAAACGTTAAGTTGAATACTTGCGCCTAGGAAGACAAATAAAAATAGTTCCGCCACTGTCCATAGGCTGTCAAACCCAGATCGTAATCGCCGCGCCAAGGGAGCATCCAGTTCAATTAAAAAGAACCCCGTGCCCATGACCGCTAAATAGCCTGAAAAGAGGGGTAACTGGTCAGCCAATAGGATCAAAGCGAGGGCTAATCCAGCCGTCACCAGAGTATCTTGGGTCAGGGTTTGAGTCCAACTTTGCCGCACTAAGACCCAGACTAAAACTTGCGCCAAGACCCAACCGCACAATAATCCCAAACTAATTTGCATCAGGACTTGCAGTGGGAGCCAATACCAGGCCTGGGCCGCGCCCTCCCCAACAACATTAATCAACAAACCAAACACCAACAAAATCAGGACATCCGATAAGGCACTGCCTGTTAAGACCGCATCGGGAATTCCTTTACTCACCCCCCAGCCTAAACTCTTTAAGCGCAACATCCCTGGGACAATTACAGCCGGAGATTCAGCCCCAATCACACAGCCCAAGAGCAGGCCCGTGGCCCAGTCAAACTGGAATAAAACCATCGCCGCAACAGCAATCACGAGGGCTTCACAGGCCGCTGGGAAAAATCCTAAGCGCAGAGCCACCGTCCCTTGCTGAGAGAGCTTTTCCCAATCCAGGCCCAGGCCGGCTTTCATCAAGATCACCATCACAGCGATTTTTTGAAAGTCGGCTCCCAAGGCCAAGACCGCCGGATCAATCACCTGGGTCGCTTGGGGGCCAAGGATCATCCCGACAATCACCATCCCCACCAAAGCCGGAATGTTCAGGAGGCGGGCCAGTTGTCCCCCCCCAAATCCGAGCAGTAAAATCCAGCAAATGGGTTCTAACATTGGCAACCTTTCCCGGCCCGCCCGGCAGCAATTTTATATTTATATCATGGGTATAAATCTAGGAGGCTAAGGGGACTGGAGCTGGGTAGGCCCTGAGGACGGCTTGGTAATAGCTCTGTAACTGTTGGGTCGCAGCTTGCCAACTCCAGCGTTCAGCTTCACGGCGGGCATTCTGGCGCAGGGCTTCTTTTTCACTGGGCTGCTCGAGTAATTTCTGGGTGGCGGTCATGGCCCCTGTGGCATCTGCCGGTTCAAAGAGGTAGCCGTTTACCCCATCCTGGACAATATCGGGAATGCCCCCACTTCTAGCTGCCACCACTGGACAACCGGCCGCCATTGCTTCCAATAAGACTAATCCCAGGGTTTCAGTCCGCGAGGGAAAGACAAAGGCATCGGCCACCGCAAAGGCCTGGGCCAAGGGTTCACCGGTTAAATAGCCTGCAAAAAACGTGGGGGAGTTGGCAAAATATTTCCGCAGTTCTGCTTCGTGGGGGCCACCACCGACTAATGCTAACCGGGCATTGGGAATTGCCTCTAAGACGGGCTTGATTTGCTCAATTTCTTTTTCGGCTGATAACCGCCCGACATAGAGCAACAGGGGGGAATCGGGATGTCCTTGACTCAGGTGGTGACGCATGGCTTGATCCGCTTTACTGGGGTGAAATAACTCCACATCAACCCCCCGTTGCCAGAGGGCCAAATGGTCAATGTGATGGTTATCTAGGGCGGCAATCATGGCGGTGGAGGTGCATAAATTTAACTGGGCCTGGTTATGGACTAAACGCAGGAGTTGCCATAACAACCCCTCGAGAGAACTCAGACCGTAGTACTGCAAATATTGGGGTAAATGGGTATGGTAGGAAGCCACTAGGGGTAAATTGAGAGTTTTGGCCGCCCAGACTCCTGATAGGCCCAAGACCGCTGGATTAACCACATGGACTAAATCGGGTTGAAAGGCTTCGATGGCGGTTTGGATGGAGGGCCGGGGTAAGGCCAGTTTCAGTTCTGGATAGAGTGGCAGAGGAAAGCCCGTTACCCCATGGACGCGCGCGCCACAATATTCTTTAATACCCCCTTCTGGTGAGATGACCAAAACCTGATCTCCAAGTTCTTGTAAATGCCGGACGGTTTGGCAAAGGCGGGTGACAATCCCATCCACTTTCGGTAAAAAGGTTTCCGTGACTAAGGCAACGCGCATATTACCGCCAATCCGAGACAAGCCTTTCCCATTCTGAAACTAGAGGGTGACTCAAGCAAGGGTGTAGCGGCAAAGACTGGGCTACCGGGCCGCACTAGTCAAAGCTTGATAAAGTCCAGTTAGGACTGGGGGAGAGGATAAGGGGGGATTATTATTGAAAATTTGCAGGGGAGTGAGGTTTTTTTGAGCGTAAAACGTGTTGCTGCTGGTACTGTCAAAGGAAAGGTTGGCCCCCTCTAAGGAAACCCCGGCAAACAGGCCAGAGTTGCGGGCATAGGAGAACACACTGGGACTCGGATCAGAGGGACTGACCACATCTCCGCCCACTGGCCCGGCTGCCACAGAAACATTACCCCCGAGGCGAAAGGATTGGGATAAGGCTTGGGTGACGACTAATTTGTTGTTAAACACCAGCACTAAGTCTGAGGATTGCGCGCCAATCTGTAAGCCAAAACTTCCGCCGGTGATGGTAATAAAAGCGGGACGGCTCCAACCACCCTTGTCATTACGCACTAAGAGAATCCCCGCACCACGGCGACCACCAAAAATAAACCCAGCCTGGACAATCCCAGGGATAATCGCGATGCCTTGCCCTTTGCGAATGATCGACGGGGGGATGCGTTGGCTGCTGTCGGCGGTAAATTGGCTCAGAACAAAGGTGGCGGTTTCGACCCGTTGGGTAACGGTGCTGAGGTTATCACTGGCCAGGCCAGGTGCAGTAACACCAATGACGAGGGCAGGGACGAGGCCCCACGGGATTAAGGATTTCATCAGGCTCACTCCACCAAAATTGTTACCAAGGGCAATTATAGAGCTTAGATTAGATGGGTGAGTGCAATTGGCTCTGGAGATAGGCGGCGGCAACCTGCTCAACAGCATTGGCTAAACGGGCTAATGTCCAGTTGTGGGAAAGTGCGGCCCCAATTGCGGCCCCTCCGGCCCCAACCCCCTCTTTGACAAACCCCTGCTCATAGGCCTGGAGGGCTGGAAATTGGGACTGACCGAGGTTTAATTGAGTTGCTAGGAGGGGAACACCCAGATCTGTGGATAGGCCAACCACATCGGCTCCAGCATCTTCGGTAATCCAGCGAGTCGTGCCAATGACAATATTGTCAGGTTGCCAGGCCAGATTTTCTGCTTTGGCTAGGGCTTGAGCGAGGGCATAAACGGCTAACATTTGACTCCCTCCGGCTAAGAGCACTCCGCCCCGCCGACTGGCACTCAGTAACATTCCAGCCGCAAAGATCTGCATCGCATCTCCCACCTGGGCCACTAACTCCATTGGTGTATATGGCACAGACAGATGAGCCAGGGCCTGTTGAACCAGTTGCCATTTTTGCCCATGATTGGCCTGGACATGACTACTACCAATGCGTTCACGGGCCGGGATGCCTAAGCCTTCCAAGATGGCCAAAGCAGTCGTTGTGCCGGCCACCAGGCATTCTGAGAGAATTAAGTAATCACCTGCCTGAATTAGTTTCTCGCCCCAGGCCTGGCCTTGCTGCCAAAGATGCTCGACCAAATCAATACTCATGGCTTTTCCAGTGGTTAGACATTGCGTCGGTTGACTGGATAAATCAATCATCGGCACACTGGGGGGAAATGGCAGTCCGACATTAAATAGATAGATGGGCCAATCACAGGCCTGGGTGACGGCTCGCGTAATTAAAACAGGTGATGCTCCAGCAGTTAAGGGTGGTAAGGGGTAGCGGGGGTGAGGTTGCGGGCCGTTGATCAAAAACTCAGCATCGGCAAGGGCCGTATATTGGCGAGATTCTGGTGTCGCCCCAGCCGCAGAAATTCCAGGAATCAGGGCCGTTTCTGTAAACCCCAAAACACAAGCAAAGGCCGGTTGCCGCTGTTGATAGTGGGTTAACCATTGCCAGGCCGGGCCTGGGTGGCAGTAAATCTGAATCGTTGGGGAAAAAAGTTCCAGGCCGGGTTTAGACAATCCCTAGACTTCCCAAAACAGCAAAGGTCAAGGAGTTCATAATACTTAAGGCAATTGCCCCAAATAAGGCACTCCAAAAGCCATTTTTCAAGTTAAATCCACTCACCAGTGCGGCCGCCAAGGCAAAAATCACCCCGTTTAAAATCAACGCAAACAGACCCAAGGTTAAAAAAGTAATCGGAAACGCCAAGAATTTGAGAACGGCTCCCAAGGTTGCATTCAAAATGCCAAAGACAGCTGCTGACCATAATGCGGTGGGAAAACTCTCAATTTCTACCCCGAGAATCTCAATTTTAGAGATCACGAACAAGCTCAGACTCGTGACTAACCAGGTAATGATTAAACTCATTTAGTCCTCCCGTGGGGGTGTGGGGTTCGCAACATAAGGTTTAGACGACAACGACATGGCTATCCCACCTAAACCCTCCCTTCATTTTAGGGAATGGAATCTCCAACCGATAGAGTTAGCCCTGAGGGGAATCTGGTAGAATGATGAATCCTGACCCCTACTGCACCAGATGGAATTATGGTTTTACTTCAAGAGCGAAAACAGGAAATCATCAACGACTACCAGGTTCATGGCACTGATACAGGTTCTGCCGATGTCCAAGTGGCCATCCTCACGGAACGGATTAAGCGTCTGTCAGAGCACCTCAAGAGCAACAAAAAAGATCATGCCTCCCGCCGTGGCCTGTTGAAAATGATTGGTCAGCGCAAACGTCTCCTCAGCTACATTGCCAAACATGACAGTGGCCACTATCGGGAATTGATCGCCAAGCTCGGTATCCGCGGTTAATAGACATTATGGCTCAGGAACCTTCTCCAAAGTCTGCATCTTCTGGGAACTCTCAACCCCAGGCCCCGTTACCCTTTCAACCTAAATCCAAAAAGTCTCAGAAAAAAATACCCAAGGTCTCCGTGGCTCCCCTGACTGCTTCTAAACCTGAGAGTCAACCGAGTAGCCCCAAGAAAAAAGCTGGCCTGGGCATTCCTGAGGTGGTGAGTAATCGGATGGCGACCCGGATGGCGGTTTGCTGTGGTATCCCCAGTCTTTTGGGCTTGCTGACCTTTCCCCTCTGCTATGTGATTGTCAAGCAGGAATTATTTGAACTCCCCAATGTTGCTGTGGTCTTAGTCAGCATGGGCTTCTTTGGGCTGGGGGTTGTTGGCTTAAGCTATGGGGTGATTTCCGCCTCCTGGGAAGAAGAATTATCGGGGAGTTTCCTAGGCTGGTCAGAATTTCGTCTCAACTTGGGCCGGATTATTGAGAGTTGGCAAACCCGTAAACAAAATTCCTAAACGCTCCCTACCCTTTGATGGCTAAACTTGTTCTCGCGTTAATCAACTTGACCAACTAGGACTCAGGAGTATAGCGGGGGTAAATCCGGCTTAGTAGCGAAGTAAACTTGGGTGTGGGAGACCGATTTTTGAAGAAATTTGCTAAGGTATGGGCAGCCTAAGGCAGGCAGGTCAAGCGCAACATAAATATTTACGAAAAAGTACGGTTTTGTAGCCTAGAACACTGATATACTCTCTCGGTTAGACAGTCAAATTTCAGGCTTTAGTAGAAGACTGGTTCAAATTCTATCGGAAATGAGGTTAACGGTCTGCATAAACCAGGCCTGGCCGCCTAATCCAATTCTAAGTCCTGATGATTCAACCCGATTCCTTCATCCTTTGCCTTAGTCCTCAGCCCCATGATCAAAACCATTAGTTCCCCCGCCCCGCTCCTTTTAAATTATCTGAAGCAGGATCTGTCCCTTTCTCCGGAGTCTATTGACTTGGCGATGCGACAGTGGCGACAATCCCGTGGGCCCTTGCCGATTATTCTCTGGCAATACGGACTGATTACCCTGGCCCAACTGGATCAACTCTATGATTGGCTCGATCAGCATCCCCAGGCCAGCTAGATGTATCCTTTGATACGAAAACTGTGGCAGGTTGACTTACTATAAATGGGTTGGTAGGAATATCCTATTTTTCAGGACGCATAGCTCAGTGTGGAGGATGTCGGGTGTCAACATTACAACGTCGCCAGTTTATCACTCGGGTCGGTCAAACTGCGGGGCTAGTTATTTTAGGGGCTACCTTGAAAAATGGCCTGGTGGGTTGTTCTGGAAATGTTACTGAGAGCAATGAAATCAGCAGTTCCCCGGCCCCTGTGCCCAGTTCGGGGTTAATGATTCCGGGTAACTTGCAATGGGGAGGGGAGGCCACCAGTGGCGCGCCCTATGTGTTCTATAATCCCCAAAGTCCAGCCGAGTTGATTGGTTTTGAGGTGGAAATTGCCCAGGCCCTGGCGGAACAACTCGGCGCAAAACCCACCTTTTTACAAACCTCCTATGCCCAACTGGGGGCCTCCCTCGCAGCAAATCGGTTTGACATGATTATGAATGGGTGGGAAATTGATGCCGATCGAGAAAAGACCCAGATTTTCTCTGTCCCCTACTATCGCTATGGTCAACAAATTGTTGTGCGGGCCGATGATGAGCGGTTTGCGAAATTTAACACTGACAGTGAGATGAGTTTGGCCGATTTAGCGGGCATGACTGTGGGCACCGGCCTGGGATATAAAGCCCAGGAAATTCTGGAATCCTATCCAAACCTCACTCCCCGCACCTATGATGGCAATCTGCCCTTTGATGATTTGATTCAAAAACGGATTGATGCTGTTTTTATTGATTCCCCAATCGTGGCCTACTATGTTTTAGGCAGTGGGCCGGGGGGGACTGTGGAAACTGCCCTGAAACCCATTGGGAAGCCCTTTTACCTCAATAACTATGTGCTTGCTTTTAACAAAAATAGTCCCAAAGCCGAAACCCTCAAAGCCGAAATTGACCAGGCCCTCGGTAACCTGAAAACCAATGGCACCCTGAAAGGCATTTACGAAAAATGGAAAATGTGGAATAGTCAGCAGGCTGAAATTGGCATTAGTTAAGGGATAGCAGGGGCAACCATGGAGTTAGCAATTCGGGCCTTCCCAGACTTTCTCAAAGGGACGCTGAATACCCTTATTTATTGCGCGGTTTCCTTTCCCATTGCCGTCCTCCTCGGGTTAGTGCTGGCCGCAATGTCCACTTCAGCCTTGATTTGGTTGGCCTGGCCGGCCCGGTTCTTCATTGAAATTACCCGTGGCACGCCGATTATTACCCAAATTCTCCTCCTCTACTACGGGGTTGGGGCAATCTTGGCGCAACTGGATCTGGCCACCCTTGTTAATGCTTGGACTGCCGGAATTACCTCCCTGGCCTTAAACTACGCCGCCTATGAAGCAGAAGTCTTTCGGGCCGGGTTAAATTCTGTGGATCGGGGGCAAACAGAGGCCGCTCTCTCCCTCGGGATGACCAATAATCAAGGCTTTATTCATGTTGTCCTCCCCCAGGCCTTCCAATTGGTGATTCCGCCTTTGGTCAATGATTTTATCTATATGTTGAAAGACTCGGCTATTGTCAGTGTGATTGCGGGGATGGATTTAACTTCAATCATGACCAGTTGGACGATTCGCAACAGTAGCAACCCCTTTCCTCTTTATGTGTTAGCACTGCTTCTGTACCTGGCCTTAAGTTTACCCATTGCCTGGTTTGGGCGCGTTTGTGAGAAACGGGTCAGGGCCGCATTTCAAGCCTGAAGTAGGAGTTGAATTAATTTTATTAACGAATCAGCATTAGGATTATTATTCCAGGTCTGGAGAGAAACACAATCTACTAGAGTAGAAAAGGTAGGGACGACCCTTACCCCTGTGATTTAGCAAACTTAGGCTGATTTTATGACTGCTGTTTCTTCTCCTAGCCAAACTGTCCGGATTGGTTCCCGTAAAAGTCAACTGGCCCTAGTCCAAACTGAATGGGTACAAGCGGAATTACAGCAACGGCATCCTGAGCGGCAGTTTGATGTGGTGACCATGAGCACCCAGGGGGATAACATTCTCGATGTCGCCTTAGCTAAGATTGGGGATAAGGGCCTCTTTACCAAAGAATTAGAGGTCTCAATGCTCCGGGGAGATACAGACTTAGCCGTTCATTCCCTCAAGGATTTACCGACCCACTTACCCGATGGCTTGATGCTGGGGGCAATCACAGAGCGCGAAGATCCTGCCGATGGCCTGGTGGTCAATGCCAAGTTCAAAGACCATCAACTCGATACCCTCCCTCCCGGTGCAGTGATTGGCACGTCTTCCCTGCGGCGGCTGGCCCAACTCCGGCATTATTTTCCAGAACTCACCTTCAAAGATGTGCGGGGCAATCTCAATACCCGCCTCCAAAAATTAGATGCGGGTGAATATGATGGCCTAATTTTGGCTGTGGCTGGCTTAAAACGCTTGGGTTTTGGGGCCCGAATTCAACAGGTCATTCCCCCAGAGATTTCCCTCCACGCAGTCGGGCAAGGAGCTTTGGGCATTGAGTGCCGCGCTGCCGATCCAGAAATTTTAGCCATTGTCAAAACCCTAGAACATTACCCCACCGCTCAATGCTGCTTGGCAGAACGGGCCTTTCTCCGGGAGCTAGAAGGGGGATGCCAGGTCCCCATTGGGGTGAATACGCAAATTGATGGGGATGAATTGACCTTGACAGGCCTGGTGGCTAGTTTAGATGGACAGAACCTGGTTAAAAATCAGATCACTGGGCCAATCACAGCAGCCGAGGGCCTGGGGGTTACACTAGCCACTCAACTCAAAGGGCAGGGCGCAGCCAAGATTTTAGCTGAGATTTTCACAGAAGTTCGTCCGGGCACTTGACATTTAGTTTAGGATGTTATCTACAACCTTGAGTGTGACTTGCTTGCACAAGAATTGAGGCTGCTATAAGTTATACAGATATTTACCTTTATTACACTTACAACTTTTTGTGGCATGACTCATTATTTAGTGAAACTACTAACAATTAAAACAACCTCTCAGGTTTAATCGGCTCCGGCTCTCTATGGCATCAACAACGGATTATCCTGAGCATCCTGATAATGAGTCTTTGGCTCCAGCAGATATAAGCGACTTGTCTGTTCCGAATTGGCTGGTTGAAGTAAACAGTTATCAACTCGTCCGAGATACATTTTCTCAGTTGCCCTTAATGGTGGCCATTTACAGCCTGGAAGGGGTATTAATTTCCGTAAATGAAGAATTCACGCAAATACTGGGTTGGACAACAGCTGATCTAGTCACCCATGATGTTTTGGCGGCCTGCTACCCCGATCCAAGCACCTGTCAACAAGTTCGCGCTTGGATGTTGGGGGGACAATACGGTTGGCAATCCATTCCCACCCATACCCGCTCAGCCCAAGTGATTGAAACCCTCTGGAGTTACATTCGCCTACCCGATGGCAGTGGCATTGCTTGTGGGCAAAATATCAGCATTCTCCACCAGGCCCAGATGGCACTCCTGGAAACGACAGAACGCTATGCCCTGTTGATTATGGGAATAAACGATGGAGTTTGGGATTGGGACTTACACACCAATGAAGTATATTACTCTCCTCGCTGGAAAGTTCTCCTCGGTTATCAAGAAGATGAACTGGGGCAGACCCTGGAGGAATGGGTTAATCGTATCCATCCCCAAGATGTGGAGCGGGTCAAGCTCAATCTCACGTTGCACGTTCAGGGGCAAACCCCCCATTTCCAGCAGGAATATCGGATTCGTCACAAAAACGGTCAATACCGCTGGGCTTTAAGTCGGGGACAAGTCTTGCGTGATCAGTATGGTCAGGCCTATCGGATGGCCGGATCCCTCACCGATCAAACCGAACACCGCATGGCCGAAACCCAACTCCTCCACGATGCTCTACATGATCTCTTAACGGGTTTACCCAATCGGGCTTTACTTCTGGATCGGTTAGGTCAGGCCCTACGCCATGCCCGCAGACGGGCCACCTATCACTTTGCCCTCTTATTTATTGATATTGATCGATTTAAGGTTATTAATGATAGTTTAGGCCATTCCTCTGGCGATCAATTACTGATTGAATTTACCCATCGTTTGCAACAATATCTCCGGCCTGATGATACGATTGCCCGCGTGGGTGGAGATGAGTTTGTCATTTTACTCGATGATTTAAGTGAACTGGATGATGCCTTGATTGTGGCCCAACGTTTAGTGAGTGCATTCCAGGCTCCATTCATTGTGCGGGGTCAGTCCTTTTTTGCCACAGCTAGTGTTGGGGTACATCTAAAGTCCGACCTTAACCAGCCTGCTGATGAATATATTCGCAATGCTGATATTGCTATGTATCGGGCCAAGGTCGCTGGGGGAAATCGCTACGTCATTTTTCAACCAGAAATGCACGCCACTCTCCGGGAACGAATGCAACTGGAAAATAGTTTGTACCAGGCCCTCGAGAAACAAGAACTTTGTGTTTACTACCAACCCATTTACTCCCTCAATAACAATCAACTCAAGGGGTTTGAGGCCTTAATTCGCTGGCAACATCCAGTTGAGGGCTTAATTCGCCCTGACAAATTTATTCCCATTGCTGAAGAAACAGGATTGATTATTCCCATTGGGGCCTATGTTCTTTGGCACGCCTGTCAACAGATGCAACAGTGGTATGAACAGTTTCCAGATCTAAATCTAGTCTTAAGTGTGAATGTTTCCGCCCGCCAACTGAGCCAACCCCACTTAGTGGATACGGTCTTTGAAACCCTCACCCGCACCGGCCTGGCCCCAGAAAAATTACAACTAGAAATTACAGAAACAACCGTTGTTGAAAATCCCGATGCGGCGATGCAAACCCTCTTAAAGTTGAAACAACAACAGATTCGTCTGGCCATGGATGATTTTGGGACGGGATATTCATCATTAGGATATTTAAGCCGCCTCCCCATAGATGTGCTCAAAATAGATCGATGTTTTGTCAAAGACATTGAACATAATGAAAATAGCTTAGAAATTATTCGGGCAATTCTCGGCATCGCCCAAGGCTTAAGGTTAACGGTGGTAGCAGAGGGGATTGAAACTGAATTCCAAGCTCAACAACTCCGGGAATTAGGCTGTCCAGTCGGCCAGGGCTATTATTTTTCTGTCCCCTTGGATGTGGCGGCTACAACTCAACTCATTCGGGACTATAGCGAGGTAGAGACTGTTGCCGGGAATTAGACAGAAATTCAAGCCCGGTCAAACCAAAGGACTTTAATGACACCGCCACCCACTAATGTCACTAAGCCAACAATAAAGGCCCATAACCTGGAGTCAATTGCTTTTTGCCTGTCTCGTAGTTCGTTAATGTCATCACGCAGGTCAGAACGTAAAGTATCCACCTTGTCATTAAGGGCTTTAATTTCCGCCTTAACTTCAGTCCGTAACTCATTAATTTCTGCCTTAACTTCAGCTCGTAATTCATTGATCTCCGCCTTAACTTCGGCCCGTAAGGTCTTGAATTGTTCTTCAGTCCGGGCCTGGTTAACCTTTACTTCCACTGTTAGGGCTTGAATAGCATCTAAGATTTGCTTGGCTTCACTGGCTGTCATCACATCACTCATGGCCCTCTCTCCATTGATTTCCCTGAAGTAAGACAAACTGGCAAATATCCTTCAGGCTCGTTTCCAATAACGATAGACTAATTTTTCCATCTCAACCCAAACAAAAACAAGGGCACTGCACCCAAAGCAAATCAGTAACTCCTGGCCAGAGATGATTTGGGTATTAAAAAACTCCCGCAAAAATGGGACATAAATTAAGCACAGTTGCAGCACTGTGGTCAGGAACAGGGATAGTAAAAGATAGGGATTAGAAAATAAGGGCAGTTCAAGGGTTAACTTTGAGGTTGAGCGCACCGCCAAGGCATGGCCCATTTGAGCAATACAAAGGGTCGTAAATACCATTGTGGCCCAGCGTTTTGGACTTAGGATATCTGAGGTGACAGTATTGGTAAACCCATAGGCCCAGGCCATCATGGCAATGGTGACAATCGCTAAAACCAGGCCAACCCGAACCATATAGGAACCCATCCCCCGCGCAAAGATACTCTCCTTGGGATTAATGGGGGGGACTTGCATCACACCAGGAGAGCCAGGTTCAACAGCTAAGGCTAAGGCTGGCAAACCATCCGTGACCAAGTTCATCCATAAAATTTGCAGGGGCGACAGGGGAACTCCACCCAGGCCAATGATCGGGGCAGCGGCAATGGTTAAGACTTCGCCAATATTAGAGCCAAGAATATATTTAATAAATCGGCGAATATTACTATAAATCACCCGCCCTTCCTCAGTGGCTGCAACAATGGTGGCAAAGTTGTCATCGAGTAAGACCATATCGCTGGCTTCTTTGGTGACATCAGTGCCCGTAATTCCCATCGCCACGCCAATATCGGCTTGTTTCAGGGCCGGAGCATCATTCACTCCGTCCCCCGTCATCGCCACCACTTGCCCCTGGCGTTGGAGGGCTTGGACGATTTGCAGCTTGTGCTCTGGGGACACGCGAGCGTAGACATTCACCTCCATCACCCGTTGATCCAGTTCCGCCGCCGTCATTTTGGCCAGGTCTCGTCCGGTTAAAACATAATCCCCGGCCTGGCAAATTCCCAAACTGGTGGCAATGGCCTGGGCGGTGAGTTGGTGATCCCCCGTAATCATGATCGGTCGAATCCCAGCGGTTAAGCATTTTTCTACAGCCGCCTTTACTTCTGGGCGGGGCGGATCTAAAATACCCACCAGGCCCAGCCAAACTAAATTCTGTTCACTCTCAGCTTCAGAAGCCGGGGGGGGTAACTCTGACCAGGCCCGATAGGCGAGACCTAAAACCCGTAGCCCTTGTTTGGCCAGTTGGTCGTTTTGAGCCAAAATCATGGCCCGTTGGCCGGGGTTGATGAGTTGAGCGGCCCCACCCAATTGAATTTGCGTACAACATTCTAGGGTTAGTTCTGGGGATCCCTTGGTAAACATCAGATAGGGCGCACTGTCCAGGCCATAGTCACTGGCCGTCCCTAGAGTCCCGATCACGCTCATTCGTTTTCGATCTGCACAGAAAGGAAATTCTTCCAGGCGTTCAAACTCTTGGTGAAGTTGGGCCAGGTCAAAACCACCTTTAACCGCTAAGGGTAACAACGCCCCTTCGGTGGGATCGCCGAGAACTATCCATTCCCCTGCTTCCTTTTGCAAGACGGCATCATTACAAACAGCCCCCGCTAAGAGGAGCAATCGCTGTTCCGCCAGGCCAAGGCTGGCCACATGGGGGTCACTGGGAGGATGGGATTGTAATTCGCCATTAGGGTCATAGCCTGTGCCAGTCACATTGGCCTGGTTATGGAGAGTCCGAATTGCCTGCACCACCATTTTATTTTGGGTCAATGTCCCCGTTTTGTCGGAGCAGATGGTGGTGATACTTCCCAAAGTTTCTACGGCTGGCAGGCGGCGAATCAGGGCATTGCGTTTAACCATCCGTTGGGTTCCCAGGGCCAATGTGACCGTAATCACCGCCGGTAAGCCTTCGGGAACGACCGCCACGGCCATGCTCAGGGACACTTCCACAAATTGCCGGAATAGATCTGGCCGGAAAATTAGTCCCGCCCCAATCACCAAAGCCACCAAGACGAGGGAGCCAAAGACTAATTTATTCCCCAGTTCCGTCATCCGTTTTTGCAGGGGGGTTGGTTCGGTTTCCACCGCTTGTAGGGCTGTGGCAATTTTCCCTAGCTCAGTACTCATGCCTGTGTGAGTGACAAGCACCGTCCCCCGCCCTTGGGTCACCTCTGTTCCGGCATAGACAACATTCAACCGATCCCCTAAAACTGTATCTTCAGGCAGTTCCAGGCCCGCATCTTTGATTACCCCTTGGGCTTCTCCAGTGAGAGTGGCTTCCCGGACTTGCAAATTAACCGCTTCCCACAAACGACCATCGGCAGCAATTTTCACCCCCGTTTCCAAAAGCAGAACATCCCCTGGCACCAATTCGACTGAATCAATTTCGGCAATGCGCCCATCCCGAATTACCCGGACTTTGGAGGTGGCCATGTTTTTCAGGGCTGCTAAGGCCGCTTCCGCCCGGGTTTCCTGGACATAGCCCAACAGGCCATTGAGAACCACAACGACCAAAATGGCCGCTGCATCTTTCGGAAAAATAAACGTATGGCTGGCCCAGGCCTCATAGACATCCAGTCCACCAGAGATGAGCGCCACAACAATCAGCATGATCAGCATGACATTGCGAAACTGATCCAGGAAAATCTGAAACTTACTGCGACCCTGGGTTTCTTTGAGTTCATTGGGCCCGTAATAGTCGTAGCGTTGTTCAGCCTGCTCAGTTGTCAGTCCTCGGTTGGGATCTGTTTGCAGATGGACAGCGGTGTCTTGGCGATCGAGGGTGTACCAGGCCGGGGAAGAGGAAACTGTCATTTGATTATTCACACGCTCAACTAAATACCAATCAAAGCTGCAATGGAAACCTTGGCTGCCACCTGTTGGGCAATGTGGCGTAGGGCCTGGGCCGAGGCAGAGTCAGGATAGTTCAAAACAATCGGTAAACCCGCATCGCCCCCCTCGCGGACATTGAGTTCCAAGGGCACACATCCCAATAAGGGCAGGTTTAACTCTTGGGCCATCCGTTCTCCCCCTTGGGAGCCAAAAATGTCATAGCGGCGATCCGGTAAATCTGGGGGAATAAAGTAGCTCATGTTTTCCACAACTCCCAGGACATGCACCCCTAAATTCTGAAACATTTTTAAGCCCCGCCGGGCATCCTGGAGGGCCACCGTTTGGGGAGTGGTGACAATGACAACGCCGGCCATGGGAACCGCCTGAGCGAGGGTTAATTGAGCGTCTCCGGTTCCAGGGGGTAAATCCACAATCAGATAATCCAATTCGCCCCAATCGGCCTGGTAAAGAAATTGGCGAATAATCCCGTTCAACATCGGGCCACGCCAGACCACCGGCTGATCCGGATCAATCAGAAAGCCCATGGAGACCATCTTGACCCCGTAATTGCTGGGGGGTTCGAGGACATCCCCTTGGGGGGTTTTGCGGACTTCAATAATGGCATTTTGTAAGCCCAACATGGTCGGCACATTTGGCCCATAAATATCGGCATCAATCATTCCCACGGCCGAACCGGCCTCAGCCAAGGCCACGGCAATATTCACCGCCACCGTGCTTTTCCCCACACCGCCTTTGCCACTGGAAACCGCAATAATATTTTTCACCCCCGGAATTCCGGTGCGGTCGGGCAAACTTTTTTGTTGGGGCGTTTCGGCTGTCACATCCACCTGGACATCGGCGACCCCTGGTAGGGCAAAGACAGCTTTTTTACAATCATCAACAATAAATTCCCGCAACGGACAGGAGGGGGTTGTCAAGACCAAGGTAAAGCGGACTGTCCCGGCCTGGATCTCGACATTGCGGATCATGTTCAGTTCCACCAAACTCCGGCGTAACTCAGGATCCTCCACCGGCCGCAAGACATCCAAAACTGAGGCAGGGCTGAGGGTAAGGGGCATAAAGACTGACTCTTGAGGGGGCTAAGGAAAAATCTTTCTATCTCTAATTATAAATTGCCCTGAGGGGTCAATTGGTGCGGGGGAGGGAGACAGTGAAGGTGGTGCCTTGGTTAATCCCACTCTTAACCTGAATTTTGCCCTGATGATTGTGGACAATGGCCTGGGCAATGGCTAATCCTAACCCCGTGCCTTCTGACTGTGTTGGCTTCAGGCGAAAGAAGCGATCAAAAATCCGTGGCAGAGACTCACTGGGAATCCCTGGCCCCTGATCTTGAATCGTGACCCGATAGGATTGAGCTTCCTGGGTCAGTTGCATCTGAATGCAGCCAGAGGGGGGACTATGGACTATGGCATTACTGATCAAGTTTGTAAATAGACGTAATAGTTGATCCTCATCGCCTTGGAGAGTAAAGGGTTCATCATTGGGATTTGGATTCAGGGCTTCCATATCTGCAATCTCGAGATCCAGGGTGATCTGTCGGGCCTGGGCGATGATTTCCTGCTCTCCAATCACCGTCATCAAGATGCCGTCTAAGGCACAGAGTTGTAATCGGAGCGGGACAATCCCACTGTCTTGGCGGGCGAGAAACAATAAATCATCCACGAGGCGGCCCAAACGTCTGGTAATCCGTTCAACGGCCTGTAACTGCTGGGCCTGGCGGTCGGGGTGGGGATCAGCTAAGGCCACTTGAACATTGGTTTGAATCAGGGCAATGGGGTTGCGCAGTTCATGGGAGGCATCAGCGGTGAATTGTTTCAGGTAGGCGTAGGATTCCCAAATCGGTTCCATGGCCAGCCGCGACAGAAACCAGCCACTGGCGGCCACCAGGCCCACCATTGCCCCCAGGCCCAGGCTCAAATCCACCAACAATTCCTGACTGGGGCGGGTGACTTCAAACCAAGGATGACTGACCCGCAAATAACCAATCACCTGATTTTTTTGGCGCAGGGTAACGGTGATTTGCCTTAACCAGTGGCGTGACTCCGGTGGGGCGAGGGGATTGGTGATGATTGTGACTGGATTCCGGCTGGGACGCAGGGGAATTTCCAAGACATCTCCCAAGGTTGACCAGGCCAGTTCTCCAGCCGCATTAAACCCCTCCAGATCAATGTGGTCTTCTTCAAGGGCTGCCGTTGCCAAGGGGTTACGGTCAAAACTAACTGGCCAGTTGATCGGTTCTGGGGCATCGGGGCTAATAATCAGGGAGCGACTGACCACTTCCACCACATGATTCAGGGTATCGTCCACCCGCTCGATGAGTGTACCCCGCACATAGAGAAAGAACCCTGTGGCGAAAATCAATAACAACAGGCCGGTGACCAGGGTGTACCAGATGGCAAGACGGCGTTGGGTGGCCTGGAATAGGGGCAGTTGGGTGAGGACATTACCCATAGTCTAAATTTGGGAGCTATTAGGAGAGGGGGCTGAATATAGCTTAACCAGCTTAGTTAAGGCTGAAATTAGGCCTGCTCATGATGCCCGTAAATGTCGCCAATTCGAGGCAATGGCCAGAATCGCCCCCAAAACCAGGATCGCGGATAAGGGTAAGCTCAACTGCCGCAACCCAATCACCAGTTCTGTCAGAATTAAAAGCCCAATAAAACTACTAATGGCAATCCCCATGATTCCCCCATCGGCTTAGACTTAACTCTCCGGTGCTTGGCGCGGGATCAAGTGTTGGCGCATGACCACAGTTTGGCTTTCCCGGCCAGTTTTTTCATCCACGGCAATGGCCATCAGGGCAATAACCTTGACGGTCGCCGGAATCCCCAAGCTTAGATGGGTTGTTGCTGTTTCCGCTTCGGCACCGGCCTGGAAGCTTGTTAACCAGCGTGGACCAGCAATTAAATCCCCAGTTTCGGCATTGGTCACCCACAGTTTTACCCCAATCCCCGGATAATATTCAGGCAAGTCCAAATTTAGGGAAAATAATGTCCCGGCCTGGAGAGAGTTGGGGGCAATGTGCAAAATGGGGGCCGCTAAGGGGCGCGGGAGGGTTGGGGATGAGAATTTAGGGGCAGAGGCGACTAGGGAGGATATGGGCTCTGGACTTTCAGGTTCCGGGTTCAGAACAGCCACATCACCCGCTAAGTTAACCAGGGTTTTCAAAAACCGATGTTGGCGTTTGAGAGTCGCAAAACTGCGGGGCTGAACAGGGGCAGGGGGTGTGGATGGCTCCGGCTGGCAAAAATGGGGCAACTGCACGGCCTGGTGGTCGAGGTAAGGGTCTGCCGCTGCGGCCAGTTTGGGGGGCATGACTAACCCAGGAGAGGGGACGGTGGATAAGGCAATGGGAGCTAGAATCGGTAATTCTGGACGGGGTGAAGTAGGCTTTGGCGATGCAGGTGGTAGGGGTTCATCGGCCTCGACATTAAACAGATCAGGGGCCGATTGCGCCTTGCGACTGGTTGCCACAGGGTCAGGGAATAGCGCATTTGCACCAGTGCCAGCCGAGGTCCAGTCCCGTTCGGAAATTCTAGTGCTGTTAAGGGGCGCAGAGGGGGATAAGAGTTGGTTGAGGAGTTCCGTATCTGGGGGGAGCAAAACCGTAATCATAAAGGCTTGGGAGGCCCGCAGATGGGGGTGCTGTTCACCAGAACTGGGGATTAACCGCGCTTCGCCAACTAAAACACAATTGGCCTGGGGCAGGTTTAAGGTACAACTAAACTGCTGGGGCACTGGATCTATCAAGCGGATTGTTTGCTGGCAGGTGAGTTCTTGGGTCAGGGGGTCTCGCAGACGAATGGTTAACTCTCCCGCTACCCAGGCCTGGCCGGTCAAGGTGACGACTTCATCCGCAAATACCGTATGGGCACTTTGATCCAAAACCAAGAGGGGTGTTGGACCAGGGGATAGTGTAGATGCAGTGGCTGGCTCCGGTCGTGGGAGTTCCCCAGAGGCGGGTGGGTTGAAGTCCTGGGGCAACTCGGGCTTAGTCGCATTGTCCACCTCCAGGCCGGGTTCTGGCTCCCAATCCCATTCTGTGTTCACCAATTGGGGTAAAACCTCTAGCTTTAGGTGGACAGCTTGGCTGGGGTCAATCAGGGTTTGCTGAGGATGGCAGGTTAATTCCCACAGGCCTGGTTCAAGATAGGTAAAGGGAATGACCCCCAAAAGCCCAGAGGCGCTGCTGCGGTGGGTACGATGTTGTTGCCGATGTTTGGTCAGGCCGGCCTGGTCAAAGTAATGATTAATTTCAATATCAATGGACGCATCGGGGTGGGGACATTTAGCCATCAACCGATAACAGCCTTCCAACACCGACCCATGGGCCGATTCCAGGGAAAGCCATTCCCGATCACCTTCTTTTTGGAGTAAAAATTCCCAGGTTGCCATGCCGATCCAGATCACATTTGCAAAACGCCTATGGAAGGACATTGTTACCTAAGATTCCAATTATGCAAAGCCTAAAGTTAATAATTTTTGTCCTAGGCATAGACAGATGCAGCTCCAGTCCACCCCAACCCGGCCAGCAGTCTCCCCCAACGTCAAAAATCAGGAATTTCTGCCCTGCCAATTTCCAAGGCTTAGAAACCTTGCTAGCCCCCTGTGACAACTGACCGCAACAGGCTTTTGCCCAACAACTCTGATCCGTTCCCGGTCCAACTCAGCCGTAATCAATCACGTCCAATGCCCCCTGCTCTATCTCGACCTGAATCAGTCCAACCCCCCAGATGGGTGACAAGGCCTCAGGTTAAATTTCACAATGGGACTAATCGCTGTTTTCCAGGCCTTGGTTATGACCCCGCCGCTAACATCTCCCTCTCCCACCCTCAGCCGCCACCGAATCTCTTTGTTCAATAAAATTCAACAGTTACTGTTCAGTGCCCAGGCCTGGATCGGCGTTGTTTGGCTGCTGGCCCTGCTGATTGCCTTGCCGATTCTTGTTATTTTGGGACAGATCTTGACAAACTCCAGCACCACCTGGCAGCATCTGGCGGAGACTGTCCTCAAGGATTATGTCCTGAATTCCTTTTGGCTGATGATAGGGGTGGGCCTGGGCGTGACAGTGATTGGGGTCGGCACAGCTTGGTTGGTGACGATGTGTGAGTTTTGGGGTTCTAGGGCCTGGAGTTGGTTATTGCTGCTCCCCTTTGCGGCCCCAGCCTACATCTTGGCCTATACCTATACCGTTTTCCTCTCCTTTGAGGGGCCAGTACAGTCAGGATTACGAGCTTGGACTGGTTGGGAATGGGGTGACTATTGGTTTCCCGAAATTCGCTCTCTGCCAGGGGCAATCTTGATGTTGACCTTGGTACTCTATCCCTATGTTTATTTACTGGCTCGGGTTGCATTTTTAGAACAGGCCACCTGTACCTTAGAAGCCAGTCGTTCCTTGGGTTGTGGGCCGTGGCGGAGTTTTTGGACGGTGGCCTTGCCCTTAGCTCGACCGGCCATTGCCGCAGGGGTGGCGTTGGCGTTGATGGAAACCCTGAACGACTTTGGCACGGTGCAATATTTTGGCGTAGATACTTTTACCACTGGAATTTATCGGACTTGGCTGGGTCTGGGGGATCGGACGGGGGCGGCTCAATTGGCTTCAGTGTTGTTGCTGTTTATTTTCGGGCTGTTGTTAGCAGAACGGTGGTCGCGGGGCCAGGCCAGATTTACGAAACAGGGTCATTCCGCCCCACTCCGCCCTTACTCCTTAAAAACTTGGCGGGCCGGATTAGCAACTCTGTTTTGTTTCTTACCCGTGGGGTTGGGCTTTATAGCTCCGGCCACAGTCTTGCTCCAGATGGCCATTCGAGAAGGAGCCGGAGCCTGGAATGAAGAATTTTGGACTCATGCCAGTCACAGCTTGATTTTGTCGGGTTTGGCGGCCCTCTTAGCCGTAATTTTAGGGGTGTTCCTCGCCTATGGATTGCGCTTGTTCCCGGCCTGGAGCTTACGCTTAGGGACACAACTGGCAGTGATGGGCTATGCAATTCCCGGGGCCGTGATTGCCGTGGGGATCCTCGTGCCTTTGGGCTGGGTTGATAACCAAATCGATCGCTTTGCGGTGGCGACCTTTAATATTTCTACAGGCCTGGTCTTGAGTGGAACTATTTTTGCCCTCCTCTATGCCTACTTGGTGCGGTTTTTAGCCGTCTCCTTTAACTCTGTTGAAGCCAGCCTCCTCAAAATTCGCCCCAGTCTGGATGAAGCGGCCCGGAGTTTGGGCAAAACCGCAGTCGGAACCCTGATCTCAGTCCATTTACCCCTAATGACGACTGGGTTATTAACAGCGGCGATGATGGTGTTTGTGGATGTGATGAAGGAGTTGCCCGCCACCCTTGTAATTCGTCCCTTTAACTTTGATACGTTGGCGATTCAGGTCTATCGGCTGGCCTCCGATGAACGGCTGAATGAAGCAGCAGGAGGAGCGTTGGCAATTGTTTTAGTTGGGTTAATTCCGGTACTGTGGCTAAGTTGGCAAATTCACCGGGCCGGGCCGCAGCACGTGACCAAATAATGAGGGTTTAAGGCAATGACGACCCAACAGTTTCAGGATCTTCAAAGTCAGTTAGTGCGCTGTTGGCAAGGCAGTGAAACCTTTGTCCCAGATTCAACTCAAGGGAATATCCAAGAGCGAGATATTGTCGTGATTCCGTCCTTGAGTTTTCCCCAACGGGAACTGGCCAAGATTACGGGCTATACCCACTACGAAGAGCGGCAACTCTATACCCTGATTCAATTGCGCAACCCCCACACCCGGATGGTCTATGTCACTTCCCAACCGCTTCACCCCAGCATTATTGACTACTACCTTGACCTGTTACCGGGGATTCCCTCCTCCCATGCCCGTGAGCGGCTTTTACTTTTGTCCACCTATGATTATTCCGATAAGCCCCTAACGGCCAAAATTCTTGAACGCCCTCGCCTCATGGCCCGGATTAGTCAAGCTTTACGCTCCGATCAGGCCTATATGGTCTGTTTTAATGCCACTGGCCTGGAGCGAGAACTGGCCTTAAAACTGGGGATTCCCCTTTATGCCGTTAATCCAGATTTGCTCTACTGGGGGACAAAGGCCGGGAGCCGTCAGCTGTTTGCCGAAGCTGGAATTCCCCATCCTGATGGCAGTGGCCTGGTGCAATCGGAAACGGAACTGGCTGGGGAAATTGTTCATCTCTGGCGACGTAACCCTAATCTGCACCGAGTCGTGGTCAAGTTAAATGAGGCATTTTCGGGGGAAGGGAATGCTCTTTTGGATTTACGCCCTCTGAGTGAAATTCAATCTTGGCCGGAACCTTCCCAAGTCATTGCCATCACCCAGGCCCTCAGCCAAATGCAATTCCAGGCCCCCCAGGAAACATGGGCATCCTATCGAGACCGGTTTGCAGAGTTAGGGGGAATTGTTGAATGCTTCTTAGAAGGCAAAACGAAGCAATCACCCAGCGTCCAAGGGCAAATTACACCGATTGGGCAGGTTGAACTGATCTCCACCCATGACCAGATTCTTGATGCTCCCGATGGGCAAATTTTTCTGGGCTGTTCTTTTCCAGCGGCTGAACCCTATCGGTTGATGTTGCAAAAGTATGGCCTCAAAGTTGGGGAGCAGTTGGCCCGCCAAGGGGTGATTGGACATTATGGGGTCGATTTTATTGCCAGGCCTGGGGAAGACTCAGATACTTGGGATTTACAAGCCATTGAAATCAACCTCAGAAAAGGCGGCACCACCCATCCCTTTATGACGCTGAAATTTTTAACCAATGGCTGGTATGACTCCGGAACGGGTTTATTTTATAGCTACCACCATCGCCCCAAGTACTACATCGCCTCGGATAACCTACGCCACAGTAAATACCACGGCCTGTTGCCCAACGACTTGCTCGATATTATTGCCCGCTACCATCTCCATTTTGACTCCAGCACCGAAACGGGGAGTGTCTTTCACCTAATGGGCGCGCTCTCAGAATTTGGCAAACTCGGAATTACCAGTATTGGCAACTCCCCAGAGGAAGCAAAATCTATTTACGACCAGGCAATACAAGTTCTGGATCAAGCCAGCCAATGAGCAAATCCACTGATAGCTTAACGTTGCCCATCAAGCGCTGCAAATACTTCTCGATTCCAATCGATAAACGCTCGGTGGTCTGGTTCATGGGCGTTGTTATTCGGTATGTCCTTGCAGCCAATCAATAACTTCATCGGCGTTTCTATCGGGCGGAAAAACTGGATAGAAGATTTTGACAATTTTCCCATCCTCAGCAATCAATGTAACTCGTTTAATAAGATGCTTACCTTCTATTTCAAACATTGGCAACTTTAGCGCATTGGCAAGAATCAAGTCACAATCACTCAAAAGGTCAAAAGGTAAATGTAGGCGCATCTTCGCTTCCATCTGATATGTAGTATCTTGAGTACTAAAGCCAAAGACTCTTGCCCCCAATTTATTTAGCTCTTGAAAATGATCTCGAAAAGCACATGATTGAGGAGTACACCCCCTTGCCCCAGGGATTTCGTCCCATTTATCAGGCATAGGAATTCCAGGTTTTCCCGTCATTGGATAGCAATAAATAACAACATAACCATCAATCTCGGATAAATCTACATATCCACCATGAGTTGAAGATAAAGCGATCGAGGGCAAAGATTTCCCTAGCAAGTGATTACAAGCACCATCGTCTACGGGGATGGGTAAATCTTTTGGCAAATCTGTCAGCTTTTCCATACGGCTCTCTGTTTCTCCAATTCACCTGATGCTAACAGACAATTTCTGAAGCACTTTCTTGACCAGAGTATTGGGCCGTAATAACGTTCCGAATCAGTGGCGGCAAGTAACCTCAAACACAACACTAGCGGCTTTTACTGTCTGCTGCATTGGGGTTGTTCGACCGCGCCTAAACTGCATCTGTATTCGACTGCATTGAGATAATCGGTTTTTTCCACCTTAGTTTCTCAACTGCTTTATCTAGAGGCGTACCTGCAATGGAGTTTGTATAGTTGCTCATTGTCTTAACGGCAATTCCTAAGATCACCTCGAGTGCTTGTTGAGCAGAATAACCGACAGCGAAAAATGCCTTTAATTCGCCTTCTGCTATCTTTCCCCGATTTAAAATTAAGGACTTGGTAAATTGCCGCAATGACTCAAGCCTTGGGTCTTCCATTTCTGTTCCCTGTCTCAGTGCCTCGATCTCGTTCGGAGCCATATCCGCAATTTGTGCCAGTTTGGTGTGCCAAGGAACACAATATTCACATTGGTTCTCAAAGTTAGCAGTTTGATAAACGACCTGACGCTCGATCTGTGATAATGACGTGGTATCAAATAGCTCCCAAAGGTGAACATATCCCTCAAGCAATGCGGGTGATTCAGCCATGACCCTTTCCAGATTTGGAATCATACCGAGGTTCTTCTTGGTTTGCTCAAGGAGTGGCTTGGAGGTCTCTGGCGCGGTCGTTTCGGTATGAATTTGAAACATTGACATCTTTTAATCCTTCCGCTCGTTGTGTTTTGTCAGTTAAGATAAACGACTGCTAGCTAAACTTCAAGCAGATACTTTTTAGTAGGGTAGATACTTTTTGGTTACAAACATGAAATCATCAGTGAAGGCAGACTCAGAAACTTTTTCCAATCCCACAATCAGCCTAATTGCGATGTTCGAGGATTGTCTTGGATGTAAATGGACAATCTATCTTCTTATGCAAATTCGTTGTGGAATCAATCGTCCTAGCGCTTTGGTGAAAACTAAGAAGGGATTGACAACAAAAGTACTCAATGAATGTCTGACGAGATTAGTTCAATTTGGCATTGTCGGGAAACTAAATTATCCAGAACTTCCTCCTCGCGTTGAATATCATTTAACTCCCTTTGGACAGGAGTTTGTTGAGATTCTCGATCGGATTGAAGCCTTACAACGCAAATTCAAGATGGATAGTGATCGCTCTACCAAAAAGCCTTAAAACACATCTCACCGATAACCTTGAAACAACTTAGCCATGAAGACTAACAGGGGACTTGCAACGACCACCACACAGATAACTCAGCGGTCGAACTTGAGATTAGACAGAAATATTCCACCTATTAGGGGAATTCAAGTGTTTAGGCTGAATATCAAATTTCTACTTAAGCACTTTGCAAGGGTAAAAACATAGAAATTTTCCCTCAGATCGACTACTACAGCCTGCTCCCCAAAATATAGCTAGATACTACTACCTGCTATCAACTTCCCCCATGAAGCAAAGTTAATTTATGACCAGGCCAGCCAGTGAGCGTCATATCCAATCAGCAAAATTTATTTCCTCACTGACCAAACTGCAAATGCTCCACCTGTCATAAACATAATCAAGCTATAAATCGCCGCTGGAATCGCAAAATCTGGCTGGTTAAGGAGGGTGGGCGCACTGGCAATCGCAATCGCTAAGGTTCCGTTTTGAATCCCCACTTCCACGGTGATCGCTTTACTGCTGGGTTGATCTAAACGTCCGGCAACTGCAATCAAATACCCCAGGCCCATGGCTAAAACATTCAGAACCAAAGTTACCAGGCCCACCTCCAGAAAAAAGCCAACCACCTGATCCCGCTGCTGTACCAAAAGCCCGGCAATAATCAGCCCCAACAACGCCAACGATAACCACTTCACCCCCCGCTCTATCAACGCCGCAAACTGAGGTCGGAAATAATGCAACACCATCCCCAAGGCCACCGGAATTAGAGTAATCAGGGCAATTTGCAGAACCGTTGGGACAAAGGGGAGTTGCAGCGCGGTGGCCGTTCCTAAAAAGCGTTGGGTGGCCAGGTTAATCACTAAAGGAATGGAAAAAATCGTAATCAAGCTACTCATGGCCGTCAGCGTAATCGAGAGAGCGACATTTCCCTGAGCCAAATAGGTCAACAGATTCGAGGTAGCTCCACCGGGACAAGCTGCTAAAATTATCACCCCCACGGCCTGGCCTGGATTGAGTGGAAAAATACCTGCGAGAATAAAACCGAGGAGCGGGAGCATCACCAACTGAGCCAGTAAGCCAATGATCGCTGCCTTGGGATAGAGCAACACCCGCGTAAAATCCTCTAGCTTCAGCCCCAGGCCCATCCCCAACATGACCATAAACAGAGCGAGGGGCAAAAAGACCGATGTCAAAAAACTAGCTGCCATGGGGATTCGCTGTGGAAATAGTCGCTTAACAAACCTGAAACATTGCCATTGTAAGGGAGTATTGACCTATCAACGGTATCCACATCTTCAAGTCAGTCCTTAATCAAGTCCGTGGTGAAAACCAGTGTGAATATGGCAGGGAAAAATCTAGGAGGCAGGGTTTGATCAGGTAATCTGTTGAAAAGAAACCCATTTTGTTGAGTCAGAAATTGTGCCTAAAAAGATCGTGAGGGTGTATGGAGGTTAAGCTGGTATCAATCACACAGCCGGTGGTAGAAGTTGCGGGAGAAACACTGTCAGCCGAGGGGTTGATGGCCTATTGCGCCAGGGTCTCCAGTCCGAATCAAGACAATCCCAACTATGCCAAGCTGCTGGCCTACTGTATCCGCCACGGCCATTGGTCAGTCTTTGAGATGGTGGATATGACCGTGGAAATTGTCACGACCCGGATGATTGCCCAACAAATTTTGCGCCATCGGAGTTTTTCCTTTCAAGAGTTTAGTCTGCGTTACGCCCCGGCCCAGGGGTTTGAAACCTATCCCGCCCGCCGTCAAGATGTCAAAAATCGCCAAAACTCCATTGATGATCTGGCAGAATCCGACCAGGCCTGGTTTAGGGACAGTCAGCAACAGGTGTGGGACATGAATTCTGGCCTGTATCAAGAAGCTTTGGAGCGAGGCATTGCCAAGGAATGTGCGCGGGCCTTATTACCCTTAAATACCGTCACCCGGATCTATATGAAGGGATCGGTTCGCTCTTGGATTCATTACTTCCAGGTTCGCTGCACCCCGGACTGTCAACAGGAACACCGGGAAATTGCCTGTGGGATTCGGGAGATTTTTCAGGCCCAATTTCCAACCGTAGCAACTGCACTGACCTGAATTTCTTGGGTACAAGCCCCGCGCTTTAGGGCGGCTTTGTTACAATCGGGACAGGAAATCGCCACATCGCCAGAGGCTCGCACCGTAGAGTGGAGGAACCTGGAGGATCAGGGCAAACAACAGCGGTGGGACACATCGCAAAGAACTCTTGGTGAGGGTAAAGTTGTTGGACTCCCGATGATCCAAGGAATCCTAGCTCTGCTTTGCACGCAAGCTACAGGGCGGGGAGAATGTCAATGAGGTTTAATCCGTTTCTGCCAATTTCTAAAGCAATATAATCTTACGAAGAAATGACTGAGGTAGGCTTGACTTGTCGGGTATTCATTGCGACTAGTTTGGATGGGTTTATTGCCCGTTCCAATGGGGCGTTAGACTGGCTCCCCCAAACTCCGGAAGATTCACCGGATTTCACAGACTATGGCTATCAGGCCTTTATGAACAGTGTGGATGGAGTTGTGCTAGGGCGTAATACCTATGAATTGGTCAAATCCTTTCAGCCTTGGCCCTATGCTAACCGCCCCGTTGTGGTCTTGAGTCATCATTCCTGCAATGTTCCCGCAGCCCTCAGATCTACCGTAACAGTAATGGCAGCAGAACCAGAGCAAGTGGTGGATTATTTATCAAACCAAGGAATCAGAAGTGTTTATATTGACGGCGGACAGACGATTCAACAGTTCCTTAGGGCTGGCCTGATTCAGGATTTGATTATTTCCCGGATTCCGATCCTACTTGGAGAAGGGATTCCCCTGTTTGGGCCCCTGACAACCGATATTCCCCTAGTTCATCAATACACCCGCTCCTATGACAATGGCCTAGTTCAAAGTCACTATCAGGTTGGCTGAATGTTAACTCATTTAGGGCGAGGTGGGGGCAATTTAGAAAATGCTTGATGGTCAGTCTTTTTAACAGTTCTACTCTCTCAGAACAGTCTGTGCAACGCTATAGTTGGTGACTGTACCCATTTAGACCGTTACCAGGGCCTGGTTTTGGGAGAGTTGGCCATCCTCCATGTGAATGATTCGATCAGCAACATCGAGAATCCGGTTATCGTGAGTCACAATCAAAATCGTACAGCCCTGTTCTTGGGCCAGTTTTTGCATCAAGTTGACCACATCCCGCCCAGAGTGACTGTCCAACGCCGCAGTAGGTTCATCAGCTAAAAGAATTTGGGGACGACTGACTAGGGCGCGGGCAATGGCCACTCGCTGTTTTTGCCCTCCAGACAGGTCTTGAGGATAGTAGGCAATGCGTTCTCCCAGGCCCACCTCAGTCAAAATATCACGGGCCCTGAGATTCCACTCGGCTTTGGGATATTGCCCATGAACTTCCAACCCCATGCGGACATTTTGCAATGCGGTTAAACTGCCGTGGAGATTATGGGCCTGGAAAATATAGCCATTACGTCGCCGGGCTGTGACTAGTTCCAGGGGAGATGCGCCACAGAGTTCTTGGCCTTGGACTTTTAAGCTCCCGACCTGAGTCGCCCGTAATCCACCAATCAAGGAGAGTAATGTGGTTTTACCGGAGCCAGAAGGGCCAGTCATAATCACAATTTCCCCCACGCGAATCTCCAAGTTGATGTTGGCTAAGACTTGTTTGCGCAGTTCACCCTGGCCAAAGGAGTGACTCAGGCCCTGAATTGAAATCGCTGGTAATGATGTCATCAAACTATCCCCCAAATTTCAATTGCATTTTGTTTGCCTTAAAAGCTATCAGCCGGGTCAGCCTGTTGCAGCTTGCGGGTGGCAATCATCCCGGAAATTCCACACATACCCAAGGTGACGAGAAACACCAAAATACTGCGGCCGAGGGTCATGGCAATGGGGAGACTGGTAGCATTACGGGTCAAAACATACAGGCCCAGAGAAACCCCCAGACCCGGTATAAACCCCAGGCCGGCCATAATAATGGCTTCTTCAAAGACAATCCCGAGTAAATAGCGATCTCGATAGCCCATGGCTTTGAACGTGGCATATTCTCCCAAATGAGCATTGACATCTGTGGAAAGAACTTGATAGACAATTACCACGCCGACGATAAAGCCCATCACGGTTCCCAGGCCAAAGACAAAGCCAATGGCGGTATTGCGCGTCCAATAGTCTTTTTCAAATTGAATAAATGCTGCTTTGGTTAAAACCCGCACATCTTCCGGCAATGTGGCCCGTAGGGTTGTGGCAACCTGTTCCGCATTAGCTCCGGGCTGGAGGCTAATTAATCCGGCACTGACAGCCGTGGCCTGGCGGCGGGGAAACAGTCGTAAAAAACTCTGGTCACTGGTGATTAATGTGCCATCAGTGGCAAAGGAGGCGCCAATGGCAAAGGTTTGGCTGAGATAAATCGTGTGGCGTTCAATTTCCGTGGTGACGATCTGGCCCTGCTGGAGTTGGGCGATCACGTCTTGATAGTCGCCGCGGGAGGCCTGATCAAACAAGTAGTAATCGGGTAGTTTCAGATCGTTGAGATGGTTGGCAACTGCTGGGAGAGCTAAGGCCGAGCGTTCCGGGCTAAAGCCAACAATCAGAATTGCGGTTTTTTGACGGGTTTGGGGGTTGCGCCAATCACTGAAGTTCGTATAAAGAGCTTGGGCTGTGGCCACGCCAGGAACATTCATGGCCTGGTAGAGTCGCCGCCGGGGAATGGTGGACAAGTTAACCAAGTTGCGGGCCTGGGGGCTAATCAGGACTATATCCGCGTTGATGTTTTGGTGAAAGCGGGTATTACTTTCGTAGAGAGCGTTCTGAAACCCCAGTTGCATAAACATCAAGACATCGGCAAAGGCAATCCCCGCCAAGGCCACCAAAAAACGACCTTTTTCATGACTTAGTTGCAACCAGCCCAAGGGAGTCCGATTTTTGAGACGGTCTAACCAGGTTTTCATGGCATGATCACCACCTTGACTTGAAGATTGGTATAGCGGGCAGCTTTTTGACTTGAGGCGGGGTCGAGTTTAATGCGGACTTCGACAATGCGGGCATCGGTGTTGGCGGCGGGGTCGGTGTTGATCACGTTTTGACGCAGGACTTGATACCCGACTTGCTCGACCGTTCCCGCCAATGGCCCCGTCAGAGCATCACTGCTGATGGTAGCCCCCAGGCCGGGGTGAAGATGCTTGACATCACTTTCATAGACTTCTGCCACGGCGTACATCTGTTGGGTTTGCCCCAGGGAAATAATCCCCTCATTGCCGGGTCGTTCCCCAGGCCAGGTGTGGATTTTAAGAACTTGTCCAGCTTGGGGGGCCTGGACTTGGGCGAGGGCAAAATTGGCAGTGGCTTCCTTGAGATTGGCCTGGGCGGCTTGGACTTCGGCCTGGGCAACTTGGATATCCACGGGGCGGACTTCGGCAATTTGGTCAAGGGTGGCTTGGGCCTGTTGGATTTGATTTTGGCGACTGGCCTGGGCCCGGCGGAGATTGGATTGGGCTTCTTGGAGGCGTTCTTGGGCCGTATCTCGGGTTAAGCGTTTGCTGTCCAACAGCGAGGTGGAAATGGCCCCCTCTGTGGCTAAGGACTGATGGCGTTGATATTCAATCTCGGCATTATTCACTTCGGCCTGGAGGCGGCTGACGGTGGCCCTGAGGGCTTGGATATCCCCTTGGGCTTCGGCGGTAATTTGGGCAATGGTGGCCTGTTGGGCTTTAATTTCGCCCTGTTTGGCTCCGGCTCGGACTTTAGCTAAGTTGGCCTGGGCGACCTGCACCTGTTTTTGGGCTTGGAGTTGGGCCGCTTGCAACCGAGAGTAACTATCCAAGATAGCAATCACATCCCCCGCCTTGACCCAATCGCCTTCTTGCACCAACAATTGCTCAACTCTTATCCCTTCCGCTTGGGTCGGGGCGGCAATTTCAATGACTTGGGTTTGGGGTTCAATGCGTCCTAGGGCCGTAATCGTCTCAATCGCGGGGGCAATAGCCACCTCCTGGGGACTGGATGCGGATTGGGTTTGACCCATTGTCCAGGCCAGGGAACCGCCAACAACCAGGGTGGCAGCCGTGATCAAAATGGCAAGGGAGCGGGGGGAGAGATGGGGAGAGATGGCTTGGGACATGGACTAGACCCCGAACTAAACGGTATAGTTTCCTTACTAACTAGACTATACGGTATAGTTTAGTTAGTCAAGCATTTTGGCAAATTCCGATCAGCCCTGAAGCCTAGGGGGGCGATAGGATATTTATAGTTGAAAAATATTTTTAGGAACCGGCTCCATGACTCCATCTCCGGCCAGTGATAAAGCCGAACAAATCTTGACTGGGGCAATGCAGGCATTTTTAGCTCAGGGTTACGCCGGCACCAGTATGGATCGAGTAGCAGCCGCGGCGGGGGTCTCGAAGGCGACGGTCTATAGTCACTTTCAAGATAAAGAACGGTTATTCCAGGCCTTGGTGCGGCGGATGGCCAAACGAAAATTTAGTGAAGTTTTTACGGATATGGATGATCCGAAGCTGGAAGGGGATCCACTGGTGGTTTTTCCGGCGATGGGGCGAACGATCATGGCCCGGATGTTAGCGGATTCCGAACATTTAGACTTTATGCGAATGGTAATTGGCGAGTCCGGGCGTTTTCCGCAACTGGCCAAGGCCTGTATCCAAAACCTGACGAAATATTCCCTCGAGTTTTTAACTCAATATATTGCCGCCCATCCAGAATTCGGTGTCCCTGACCCGGAAGCAACGGCCCGGATTGTCCTGGGTGCGATGGTCTTTTTTGTCCTCAGTCAGAAGGCAATGTATGGGGAAGAGATTATTCCTATGGATGAACAGCGAATGATTGATGCTATGGCATTTCTGTTATTTCGAGACCAGTAGATAGCCACCGCCAATAATAGACCCGGCTGACCCTAAGGCTTACTCCGGCTGACAGGTTTTGTACCACTGCAAATGGTAGAAAAGGGGTAGGGCCAGGGTATCCCAGAGGGGCGGTTGAATGTTGGCTTCAGCGAGGGCTTTGGCCGTCCAAGAATTACAGGTGTTCCAGGCCGAGTAATGTCCCGTAGCGGCATAGAAACTACTTTGGGCTTGGCGACTGGGATTAAGGTGAATCGGTCGGCCTTGGGCATCCCGTTCAAAACTATCCAGCAAAAACCGGGTCAGGGCCTGGTAGTCCCCTTGGTTAATCTGAAGGGGAATTAAAAAGGTTGCAATGGGGGCCTGGGGGAGTTGCGGAAAGCCTTGGACATGGAGAGTAGCGGGACTTCGGCCATCAAATAAAGCCCGCCAGGCCTGGTCAGCGGGAATATCCTCAATCCGCGTCAAGTTCCGATAAAGTTCCCGTTCGCCCCAACCAAATCCCAAATATTCAAGGTCAGTTCGAGGATTTTCTCCCAGTTGCCCCAACTCCAAATAGTCATGCCAATTACCTGTAGCGGTGATCACTGGCACGAGAACATTGGTATGAACATAATCCCCATAGACATAAATAGTAATGGAGGGCGGCATTGCTGATCCTAGGGGGGAGGGCTTAAACGGCTCCAACAAAACCGTACAGGGGGACACCAGGCCCAGTCCTAAACTCAATAACCCCAGGCCAATTTTTCCAGGCCAATCTTCAAATCCCATTATTCTCAGACTCAGTTGCAGTGGCTCCATTGTCCGGCGGCGGGGCGGGGTAGCGGCCATAGAGTTGGGTCAGGTATTTAAGACGTTGCCCTAAGCCCCCCTGTAGCTCCTGAAATTCCTCCGGTCTTAACCGCCAAGCCCAATTCCCCTCCGGTTTGCTGGGAAAATTCATCCGGGCAGGTGTCCCTAATCCGAGTAAATCTTGGACAGGAATAATCGCTTGATTGGCGACAGAGCTAAAGGCTAACCGAATTAAATCCCAGTGGATTCCCTCATGGGTCATGGCCCCCAAATAGTCCCGAATCCGATTTCGCTCCCATTCACTCAATTCCGCAAACCAGCCCACAGTCGTGTTGTTGTCGTGTGTACCGGTATAGACTAAGAAATTACGTTCATAGTTAAACGGCAAAAAAGGGTTGTCAGCACCGCCGCCAAAGGCAAACTGGAGAATCTTCATCCCCGGAAATGCAAACTGATCCCGCAATTCAATCACTTCTGGAGTAATTTCTCCTAAATCCTCCGCCAAAATGGGTAACTCCCCTAACTCGGCCTGGACGACTTCAAACAACTTCGCCCCTGGGCCTTTGACCCATTCCCCCTGCACCGCTGTTTCTTCACCGCAAGGAACTTGCCAGTAGGCCTCAAATCCGCGGAAATGATCCACCCGAATTAAATCCATGCAGTCAAACAGCACGCGGAACCGTTCGATCCACCACCGATAGCCCTCTTGCTCCATGGCCTGCCAGTTGTAGATCGGGTTGCCCCAGAGTTGCCCCGTTTCGCTGAAATAGTCCGGGGGTACACCAGCCATCTGAGCGACGAGTCCAGGTTTTTTTGTTGGGGGGGGTGCTGGGGCTGGAGCCTGGGTTAGTCCTGGTTGAGGGGATTGGGGCACTAACTCAAACAAATGGGGAAAGGCCCAGACATCGGCACTATCATGGGCAACATAAATGGGAATATCGCCAATAATCTTGATCCCGTTTTGGTTAGCATAGGCCCGCAACCTTGACCACTGCTGAAAGAAGATAAACTGCTGAAATTTATAGCTAAACACCTGTGGGGCAAGGCGGGCTTCAGCGGCAGTAATGGCTTCTGGATCTCGCCAGGCCAGGCCAGGTTCCCATTCATACCAAGGCTGGTTGTCTTGCTCATCTTTGAGAGCCATATAGAGGGCATAGGTCGGCAACCAAAACTCCATGGCCTGGCAAAATTGCCCAAACTTAGCCTGATCCTCAGGGGTAGCTGTTGCTTTGAATACCTGGGCCGCTGTTTGCAATAAGGCGAGTTTGGCCGGAATCACCGCATCATAGTCCATCCAATCATGGGCCGGAAACTCTACAGCAGCCAGCGCCACCGCCTCTAACCATCCCTCTTGAACGAGTTGATCTAGGCTAATCAAGACCGGATTTCCCGCCATCGCCGAATAACACATATAGGGAGAGTTGCCGTAGCCGGTGGGGCCAAGGGGAAGCATTTGCCAGAGTTGTTGTCCAGTATCGGCCATGAAATCAACAAAATCTAAAGCTGCTTGCCCTAAGTCGCCAATGCCCTGACCACCGGGTAAGGATGTGGGATGAAGGAGTAAACCAGCCGCACGGGGAAAAGGCATTTTCAGTCTCTCTAGAAAATAGGTGCAGTTAAGCAGTAGCAGGGGAACCTCCCCCAAGGGTAATCTAGTTTTGCCCCCGGCCTGGAATGATTTGGGAAAATTTTAAGGTTGTTGATAGGGCATCCTTTGGCACATTAATCAACTCAATAATCAATTCCCGACCCTCAATCCAGTTCACGTTTATCTCAAAATTAATGATAGTCTCCAAGATAGCTTTAGTTTCAAAAACTCTCTCAACAGAAACGCACGCGCTCTGTACAGAACGGGCCTTTATCTCCCTTCAGATGAGAGCCACTTATCCAGGCAGTCAATTCCCGGTGACGCTCCATTTGACCCTGAACGATAAAATACTCTTGCTCACAATTGACTTCCTTAAGTAACCACACTCATCCCTGGGGCGCAAACAGTAACAGGAAATTACCCCCCCATTAGACCATGCCTAATCTTTATCAATCCCAAAACCCATCCAATCAGGAAGAGTTTGTCACCTTACTCCATTCCCAGGCCTGGCGGTTAGAGCAGATTATCTCCCACGGTCAAGCTAGCCCCCCAGATTTTTGGTATGACCAGGCCGAGGATGAATGGGTCGCGCTTCTGAAAGGGACGGCAATACTGGAAATTGCAAACCAGGACTCACGCCATCTTGTTGCGGGTGATTATCTTTTCATTCCGGCCCATTGTCGCCATCGCGTTGCCAAGACATCAGAAGATGCGATTTGGTTGGCCCTCCACTTTGGCCCCTCAAGCTAGGATTTTCCCCATGAATTCTATCGCGCCCCCCGATCTCGCTCTAGGTCATATTTAACTTTTTCCAAATGCCACTCGATTGATTTATCCCGATTATGTTCTTGTGAATAGCTTAAAAGCCGTTGCAATGTGTTCTGATCACCCCCTAATAACGATAGGAGTTCCCGTTCCAAATGTTTTGCTTTGGATGACCTAAACCAGTTTGGCGACTGCTGCTGAGGTTGATTCTTTTGAAACCTTGACCGTTGCTGAAACTGTTTGCTTGACCTTCTGGGTTGTTTTTTGACGATGCGATAAAAGTAGATACCAACCAAAATACAGACAACCAAGCCAATGGCCAACAATCCCAAGAGAAACGTTAGGACGTGAGTTGCCGAAACGAGCATTAATACGGTTGGAGGTGGGAGCAAATGGAAATAAAAGCAGGCCAGAATTGACCCTTATGGAAACTAAAACTGGGTCAGGATGTACAGTAAGGCAAATAAAACAATCCAAATAATATCGACAAAGTGCCAATAAATTTCCGCCATTTCAATGCCAGTATGCTTAGTGGCAGAATAATGGCCAGGTCGGCGAGAGCGCCACAATACCCCTAAAATCAACAGCAAGCCAACAAACACATGGAGGCCGTGAAACCCTGTCATCACATAAAAGCAATTGGCAAAAATATTCGAGCTTAAACCATAGCCGAGGGTCATATATTCATAGACTTGTCCGCCCAAGAAAATAGCTCCCATAGCTGCTGTGAGCCAATACCAAAGCCGCATCCCTTGGAGATTACCCTTCTTGATTTCCACATCGCCCTTATGGATGACAAAGCTACTGGAAACTAGAATAATTGTGTTGATTGTCGGCAAGAGTAGCTCAACTTCTGTCCCTTCTGGCGGCCAGGTTTCTGTGAGTCCCCGCAAAATTAAATAAGTCGCAAAAATTCCGCCAAACATCAAGGACTCAGAAATGAGGAAGACAACCAGGCCAAAAACCCGATAATCTTCATGTTCGTGATGCTGGGCAACTTCAATTTCGGTGGTGACTGTGGCTGAATCTAAGGTTGAACCGGTCATTCTGATTACTCCCTATTCATCATCGAAGTCTGAATCATCATCATCATCTTCCGGTGGGCCGCCGAAGTCATAGGGGCCAGTGGTGAGGACAGGCAAAACAGGCCAGTTTTCAATCATCGGCGGTGAGGCCGTAGTCCATTCCAAACTTAAGCCACCCCAGGGGTTATCCCCCGCTTTCGGCCCTTTGCTCCAACTCCAGATGATGTTAATTAAAAACGGAACCACAGAAAACGCTAAGACAAAGGCCCCAATCGTACAGAGTTTATTAATGGATTCAAACTGGGGGTCGTACATGGCCACCCGGCGCGGCATTCCCTGCAAACCCAATTGATGCATTGGTAAAAAGGTGAGGTTGGTGCCAATAAAGGTCAAGACAAAATGGACTTTGCCCCAAAACTCATTCAACATCCGCCCGGTCATTTTTGGAAACCAGTGATAAATTCCGGCATATAAGCCAAACACTGAGCCGCCAAACAAGACGTAGTGGAAGTGGGCAACCACATAGTAGGTGTCATGAACATGGATGTCCACCGGAGCCGTCCCCAAGGTGACACCGCTTAAGCCGCCCAAGAAGAACATTGAGAGCAGTCCCACAGCAAAGAGCATCGCACTGGTGTAACGAATTTTGCCGCCCCAGAGTGTTGCTACCCAGCTAAAGATTTTCACCCCAGTCGGTACCGCTACAATCAAGGTCGAGATGGTAAAAAACATCCGCATCCAAGGCGGTGTGCCACTGGTAAACATATGATGCACCCAGACAAACAGGCCAACAGCACAGATGGCCATACTGGAGTAGGCAATGGCTTTGTAACCAAAAATTGGCTTACGGGCATGGATGGGAATGATCTCCGACATCACCCCAAAAATCGGCAAGATCATCAGATAGACAGCCGGATGAGAATAGAACCAGAATAAATGCTGGTAAATGACAACGTTGCCACCCGCATCCGGCTTGAAGAAGGAGGTGCCAAAGTTAATGTCAAACAGCAACAGAATCAGTCCCGCCGCCAAAACTGGGGTAGAAACGAGAGCCAACAAAGATGTGGCCATAATCGCCCAGCAAAACAAGGGCAGTTGATCCCACCGCATGCTGGGGATTTTCATCTTCAGGATCGTCACCACAAAGTTGAGGGCCCCCATAATCGACGAGGTTCCTACCAAGACAATGCTGAGGATCCACATACTCTGGGCCGTGTTGGCGGTGATCAAACTCAAGGGCGGATAGGATGTCCAACCCGATTGCGCCCCCCCAAAAAAGAAACTACCAATCAATAAGGCCCCAGCGGGGGGATTTAACCAAAAGGCTAAGGCATTGAGTTTGGGGAAGGCCATATCGCGGGCCCCGACCATCAACGGGACTAGATAATTGCCAAAGCCACCAATGGCGGCCGGGACAATCCACAGGAAAATCATGATCGTCCCGTGGTTGGTCAAAAAGGCGTTGTAAAGGTTGGGGTTGAGTACATCGGAGTCGGCAGTTGCCAGTTCGGCCCGCATGGCCACAGCCATTAAGCCACCCACCAAGTAAAAGAAAAAGGCGGTGACGAGGTATTGAATCCCAATCACTTTGTGGTCAACATTGAAGGTGAAATAGTCATACCATTTCCAGGCCTGGGGATGTTCTGGCTCAGGAGTGGTTAAGGGAGTACCGACAGGAAGTTGTGCTTGGGCCATGATGGGTTCAGTTAGGAATCAGGTCAGTTGAGAGAAAACCAGGACAGTCGGCCTAGGGATGAAGTTGGGCCAGGGTTTCGGGCGTAATGCCCATCTGGTGAATGTGACCGGCCACCATCCGATTCTCAGGAGTCATAGAAGCGGCTTGGGCGAGTAACACCGGAGACTCTTGCGGGGCATTGGCCACCGTATTTTGTTGAACCCAGGCCTGGTAGTCTTCCGGGGTATGGGCAATCACCCTTGTCCGCATGGAACCGTGATAGCCGCCACAGAGTTCTGCACAAACGACTGGATATGCGCCCGGTTTGGTGGCCTTAAAGCGCAGTTCGGTTGGGATTCCCGGAATTGCATCCTGTTTGAGGCGAAATTGGGGCACCCAGAAGGAATGGATCACATCTTTAGCCGAAATATTCAGTTGGACATCTTGGCCCACCGGAATATGGAGTTCACCGGAGATAATACCGCTATCGGGATAGGTAAAAATCCAGGCATATTGCATCCCCGCTACATCCACCATCACATCAGGGGGCTTGCCCACATTCTCGGGACTGGCCCCAAAGCCAACTTCAGCAGAGGTATCGGCCTGGGCCAGCAGCATCGGGACATCAGATGTCATATTCATGTCTGGGGCCTGGGCCACGACTGCGGCCGAGTGTTTATGTCCAACCATGGCATGACCCGCATGATCACCGGGATTAAAGCCCCCCATCTGCTGGAAAATGTCCACGCTATAGATGCCCAAGAAAATCACGATAATGGCTGGGATTGCCGTCCAGAAGGCTTCAAGGGGTAAGTTTTCCCGGATCGGTGATCCATCCTCCTCATCCCCCGGCCGTTGTCGGTAGCGAATCATGAAATAGACAATCGCCCCTTGTACGACAAAGAAAAAGGCGACGGCAATCCCAACCATGATCCCAAACAGGTTATCCACCAAGGGGGCGATTTCAGACGCTTGCTCGGGGAAGAAGAGGTGAGATTGTTGGCTGGCCCAAAGACTAAGGAGCGTGATGACGACTCCGGCGGCAAGGGTGAGGATTGATCCAGGAATCTGTTCCATAAAGCTCTTATTTGAACTGGATTTTGAGGAATATTGGCAACTTTCCCCCCTGATCCTAGGCAGGTTCTTCCGAAAAGAGGGTTAAAAAAACCTAAAGATTTATAACAAACGCACGGCTCGAGCCACAGTCCAATGGCGATTTGAAGACTGATAAATCTCCACATTCTTGATCCCGGCCTGGTGGATCATGGTTTTAATTTCACTCAGGGTAAAGCTGGCTCGGAGGGAGTCTTGAAAGAGTTTGAGTTGGTTCGGGCTAGAGTTGCCGCCGTGGTTCATCAGAATATTTTGCAGGCCTGCCTCGGTCTGTGGGCGAATTAAGTCTCGAATCAGCAAGGCTCCTTGGAAATGTAAAAGTCGTTGAATTTCAGCGAAAAAGGGTAAGGGATCAGGTAGATGATGCACCAAGCTATTAGAAATAATCAGGTCAAAGGATTGATCCCCAAGGGGGAGGGATTTGGCATCGGCCGGGAGTAAGGTAATTTGATCGTGAAGCTGGGCCTGGTCAATATGCTGCTGCCCGATGGTTAACATGGACGCGGCTAAATCCACGGCAGTAATTTGCCAGTGGGGCCGGGCCTGGGCTAAGAGGAGCGGAATCCGGGCTGTGCCTGTACCTAAGTCTAAAATTCTTCCTGATTCAGGCCCCAATTCCAACGCTAACTGGGCAAAGTCGTTGTTAACTTCTGTAAAGTCCATTGCGTCATAATCTGCGGCCGCCTGGGCTGTGTCCATTACTTCTGGTTCCAGAATCCGGGGGATGGCCATAGGGATCGGGACTCCAATATTAATGATCAACTATTCATCGGCAAGCAGGGGCCAACAGGGGCTTTAGGTCTGGCCACAGCAGGTATCAATCCCCAGGCGTTGCATCAATAAATCACTGACGGCATTGGCAATGGCAAATTCACTATAAAAGCTACGGGAGAAATCAAACATCTGCATTTCAGTGACAATGGCAATCACAATTGACCCCAGATCATGCTCCCCCTCAATTCGCTGTCGAAAATAGACTTGGGCGGCCCGGGCAGCGATGGCTTGGTTGACGAGTTCTGGTAAATATTCCTGATCCAGCCAGACCCCCAGGGCAGTTTGGAGCCAGGTCACTTCTGCTTCTAAGTCGGGAGAGGGGGGTAAGGTCACAGCTGGGATGGGTTGAGTCATAGCCGAGGCCTGGGTGAACGTCCTGTTGGTTTTATTTTAAGGGCGGATCGGGCCGAGAATACCTGGATCAAGGTGCTTAACTGCGCTGGAAACGAAAGGCATCAATGGATTGGGCGGTGAGGTAAATGCCCAAAAAGATATAAGTCGCGAACAAAACGAGGCTGTTGGTCTTGATTACACCTTGGGTGAGAGAGTTGAAATGCTCCACGGGGGAGAGGTAGGTTAAGACGCTGCCCAAATCACCGCCAACACTTTTAGCAATAATGTCAAAAATCCAGAGGACGAGGATCAGGGCAAAGGTCATGACCGCCGCAATAATCGTGTTGTCTGTCAGGGAAGAGATAAACATCCCCAAGGAGAGGATAACCGCGGCTAGGAGTACCAGGCCCCCGTGGCCAACCAAAATTAAGGCAATGGACATCGGTGGGTTGGCGGCACTGTAGGCCAAGCTTTGATAGATCAACAAGGGAACAATTAAGGTCAAGTAAAAGGTGACAACGGCCAGTAATTTTCCGACAGCTACGGCCCAGTTGGTAATGGGTGAGGTGGCCAAGAGTTCCAAAGTGCCGCGCTTGCGTTCTTCGGTGTAAAGACTCATGGAGAGCATCGGCAAAATCACTTGGGAAATTGACCCTAAAACCCCTAAGAAGCCTTGGAGAATAATTTGCGGCACATCTATAGGCTGGGGTGCCATCCCAAATTGCTGTTGAGCGAGATCGTTTTGAGCTGCCTGCTGGGTCACGGTTTGGACAATAACCACAAAGAAGATGCCTGCCAAGAGCCAAAAGATGCCTGCAATGACGTAGGCAAAGGGAGAGTAAAAGTAGCTCTGGAGTTCTCGCCGATAGATGGCCAGAATGTTAGCGAAAATTAGCCGTAATTGCTTCATGGGTTGGTGGGGGCTGGGGTATCGGAGTCAGGGGCGGCTGGATCGGGGCTAGGAACTGGGGCCGGTCTAGCTTCTGGGGTAATGTCTTCTTGGGTGGTCAGCTTGAGAAAAACATCTTCTAAGTTATCCCGATTACGCCGCATTTCGTATAAGTCCAGGCCAGCTTCAATCAATCTCCGGGAAATTGTCGCTCCTAAGTCTTCGGAGCCGGGCAGGGTCAGGTGGAGACGGTAAAGATTGGTTAAATCCAGATCCTTATTGAGGGGATCCCCCCAGGCCAAGGTGGTCGCCTCCTGACTGAGAATGGAGCTTAACACGGCTTCAATCTGGGTCTTCTCGCCGCGCACTTCTAGCTCATAGCGATAGCCGCCGGCCAACTGGGTCATCAACTCATCCAAGGAACCCGTGGCTACCACATTGCCGCGATTGATAATCACCACCCGATTACAGGTCATGCTGACTTCCGGCAAAATGTGGGTGGACAAAATCACCGTCCGCTCGCCGGCTAACTGCTGAATCAGTTTCCGAACTTCAATAATTTGGCGCGGATCCAGGCCAACGGTCGGCTCATCTAAAATAATGGCCGGGGGATCATGGACAATGGCCTGGGCAATGCCAACCCGTTGCCGATAGCCTTTAGAGAGTTTGCGGATTAAGGTTTTGGCTTTGTCTTCCAGGCCACAACTCAGGAGGGCTTTTTTGACCTGTTGCGGGCGATCTCCAGCACTGACTCCCTTAATTTCGGCCACAAAGTTAAGGTACTGGGCCACGGACATTTCTGGATAAAGGGGCGGGGATTCTGGTAGATACCCAATCCGTTGCCGCACTGCCATCGGATCCTGATGAACTTCAAACCCATCAATGGCGGCTGTCCCCCGACTAGCGGGTAGATACCCGGATAAAATCCGCATCGTGGTGGTTTTCCCCGCTCCATTGGGGCCCAGCAATCCCAGGATTTCCCCAGCTTCAGCCTGAAAACTCACATCCCCTAGGGCCTGGGTCGAACCATAAACCTTGTTCAAATGGTTAACTTCAATCATTGGGGTGGGCACAGATTACTCCCCGAATATCAGCACTCTAGAATTTTAAGCTGCTCGGCCCCGTTCTACACAGATCATCCATCCCACTATGAATGGAATTGCTTCGTTTGGAACTCGGCCCAGGCCTGGTCAATGAAGGCCTTAATCTCCGTTTGGAAACGCTGAATCGTAAATTTTTGGGCGTGGGTACTGATTTCTTCAGAACTGGCAGCAATCCCGTTTTGTTCAAACTCTGCAATGGTATGGCTGAGGCTAGAAACAGTTTGTTGCTGAAAAAATAGGCCAGTTTGTCCAGAAATAACGGTTTCACAGGCCCCCCCACGACCATAGGCAATCACTGGCGCACCGGCCGCTTGGGCTTCCACCACCGTAATCCCAAAATCCTCTTCGGCAGCAAAGACAAAGGCTTTACAGGTTTCTAAATAGGTTTTGACCACTTCATCCGGTTGATAGCCGAGGATCTGCACATTGGCACGGGCCTGGGATTTAAGGGTTTCGGTGCCATCCCCAATCATGACCAAGGGCAAACCCAACTGATTAAAGGCCTCCAGAATGAGTTCCATCTTTTTATAGGGAACATGGCGAGCCATAGCCAGATAAAAGTCTTGCCGGGATTGATTGGCCTGGAATGGGGCGGTATTCACAGGGGGATAAATCACCTCGGCATTGCGCTGGTAGGTTTTCTGAATCCGGCGGGCGACAAACTCAGAATTAGCCACAAACCGATCAACCCGTCCCACGGTCGCCACATCCCAGAGCCGGAGATAGTGCAAAATTAACGCTGGCAAAACCCGCTTCCAGCCGCGACTCAGGCCACTGGTTTCCAGATATTGCTCTTGTAAATCCCAGGCATAGCGGATGGGGGTGTGAACATAACAAATATGCAACTGATCCGGACGGGTTAAAATCCCTTTGGCCACAGCATGATGGCTGGAGAGGACTAAATCATAGGCCCGCAGATCAAACTGCTCCACCGCCAAGGGCATGAATGGCAAATAACTCCGAAACTTACGTTTGGCGAAGGGGAGGTTTTGCAAAAATGAGGTGGTGACAGCTTTGTGGTGAAGAAAATCACGGGCGGGCCTGGGAATAAAATCCACCAAGCTATATAAATCTGCTTCTGGATAAAGATTTAAGAGTTGCTCGACAACCCGCTCAGAACCGGCATAGCTGGCAAACCACTCATGGACAATGGCAACGTTCATCAATGGCCCTACTTTGGTTAATCTCGCCCCCCAAACAGCCAATTGATATTGATGCCCAGAGACTTGCCATCTTGAGCAATTAATCCTCCCACCGGCATACTCTGGCCAGCGGCATTACTCCCATAAATATCAATACTGAAATTAGTTTTGGGAATGGTATAGCGAATCCCGCCACTAAATACTGAACGTTGCCCCGTCAAAATTGGGGTTGCTTCAGCAATCAGTTGCAGGCCTGGGAAAACCTCAAAGTTGGCCCCAAATCCTAGCCCAACGGGTACTTGATGGCCCCCCATGAGCGCGACTTTGGGATTAAAGAAGAGGGCCAAAGAATCAATTGGGCGATAATTCATCGGCATTTGCAAGGTAGCAATGGAAATTTGCCCACTGACGGCCCGGTTAAAGGAGCCTTGGAAACCAATGGAGAGGGGATCACCCTGACTTTGATCGAGGAAACGCAGTTTTGCCGCCAGGCCAAAGTTGGTTTGATTGCTATAGTTGACCCCAGGCAAAAGACTAACTCCATCCTCTGGTTTCTCAACAAACAATTCAAACTGGGTGTCGTAGGTTAAGCCCACCGCCACACTGCCGCCATTGCCAACTCCGCCAAAGTTTCCATGCAAGCGCATCATTTCTGGCAAAAGCGTATCTGCCGTCACAATCGTAAAGCCGTTGAGTAATAGTTGCCGATCCCGTTCAGTCAGGGGAACACGGGGGCGATCACGAAAACTGGGCAGGAAATTCTGGCCAAATTCAGGCGTGTAGGTTAAACCAGTACCAAAGGAAACACTGGCCCCATCGGGGGGAAAGGCAATGGTTCGCAGGGTTGGCGTTGTCCCAAAGGCATTGGTGGCATAGAGATCCACCCCAACCGCTGGATTGACGAGAAAGCGAAAACCACCACTCCAGACCGGGGTAATAAATAACTGACCATTGGCGGCATTGATGGCATTTTGCCCAGGCCCAACGGGAACGGTGACATCCCCAAACACACTGACCTGTTGATTAAACTTCCAGCTAAAGCCCGTCCCCAGGTTAAAGTTCGTCCCATAGAAGGGTTGCCCCCCGGTGAAGGTACTGGGCAAAAAGGTAATGCTGGGGGTTAGATGCCACTGAAAATGCCCATCATCATCAAATGTCCAGGTTAAGGGCGATTGAATTGAACCCACAATCATGCTGTCCTTGGTTGTTCCCAGGCCGGGGGCAAAGACAAAATTACTGGAGCTAAATTGCAGGTACTCAATCGAGCCGCCCACAGACCAAGCAAGGTTATCCCCCTTAAAGACTTGGTATTTGAAGTTTGGCGCAATAGTCACGACTGTAATGTTGGGATTTTGCCCCTTGATGAAGCGGTAAATGGGATCATCAAAGAAATTAGCGGTTAGGCCCAATTGCCACCGATCCGTTATCCCCCCATCCACGGAGCCATAAAAAACCTCCAGGCCATTACCCGGATCCAAGTTGGGATTGGTGGTGTAGGTAAAGAGACCCCCAGTAAATTGAATCGTTCCAGCGGGAAGTTGGTTGGCGGTATCCAGATTAAACAGCCGGATCGGGGGAAGCATCAGGGGCGTGGGTGTAAATTCAGAAGTCAACTCTGCCGGGATGGGTTCGGGGGTATCTGGCGTATTGCCATTCTGAGTCACGGCATTGGGGCGAATACTGGCCGGCTCCTGCTCCAATAACGAAGAGGGATCACGATTACTGCCGGCCTGATCGGTGGTTAAAAGCCCATTTTGACTAGTCACTGGCGTTGGTGGATTGGCGGGAGTTGGCTGGCTAGGTTGGGGAGAACTGGGGGGTATGCTCTGGCTGATCTCAGGCGTTTGGGCCTCAACAACCGGGGCATTGATCAACAGGCCATTTCGACTGATGACCGGAGTTGGCGGGTTAGTTTGGGCAGAACTGGGGGTTAAATTCGGGCTCCCAGCAGGAGTTTGGGCCTCAACCGGAGCTTTGATCAACAGGCCATTTCGACTCATCACTGGAGTTGGCTGGCGGTCTTCAGGAGTTTGTGTCCCCCCAACAGGGGCATCACCTTGGGATGGGTCAGGTTTAGGGGGCGCAGGGGTTGTTTGGGGCGGTGTCGGCAGCGCATAGGTGGCCGTTCCCAGGCCCCACCACATTAGTCCCGTTGCCCATAATAATTTTTTCATTGCTCTTTATACCCCTCACACCGCATTTTGTTAAGCGCGCTTTGCCAAACTTTACCGCAAACTGCCTCTACTTAACTCTATCCCCTGCTTAAAAATCAACACCCCGTTTGAGGTCAATCCCCCGTTCGGCATAGTGTTTGTGGCAAATCATCTCCGAGTGGATGCTAGCGAGATCAAAGTAGGCGGGGGGATGCTTACAGCGGCCGGTGATGATAATTTCGGTATCTCGGGGTTTACGGAGAAAGGCCTGGACAATGGGTTCAACGGGTAAGAGTTCTAGGTCAACGGTGGGATTAAGTTCATCAAGAATAATTGTTTTATAAAATCCCGAAGCAATGGCCATCCGGGCAATTTCCCAACCCCGTTCTGCTTCCACATAGTCCAATTCCTGTTGTTGTCCCCGCCAAACAATCGCATCCCGGCCACAGCGTTGATGATCCACCAGATAGGGATAACTCTGTTGCAGGGCCGCAATGGCCGCATCTTCCGTATAGCCTTGGCCGCCCTTCAGCCACTGCATAATTAGCACCCGATGGGATTGATCTTGGCTAATGCCTTTACCAATGGCCTGGAGGGCCTTGCCGAGGGCACTGGTGGATTTGCCTTTACCGTCACCAGTATAAATTTCGATCCCTTCAATGCCTTGCTGGAGCGCAGTCGGATGAAAGTGGGGGCGCATTTCTGAGTGCAGATCCGCAATTTCGAGGAGTTGAGAAGGGGTTCCCCGGCCCGTGGTGATAATTTCGAGATCATCGGATTTTTTCTTCAGTACCCGCACCACTTCATCTACAGGCAACAGGCCCAAATCTAAAACTGGATTCAGTTCATCCAAAACAATCACCGAATAGAGACCGGACGCAATGGCTCCTTTGGCAATGTCCCAGCCCCGTTGTGCTTCTTGGCGATCTAGCTTGGTAATTTGGTCGGCATTAAAAAATTCTGCTCGGCCCGTGCGGACCTGATCGATGAGATGGGGAAACCCCCGTTGGAGAGCTTCAATGGCGGCATCTTCGGCATAGTCACGCCCCGGCCCCTTGAGAAACCGCAAGAGCAAAACCCGAGTTTGCCAGGCCGAAGCAATCCCCAGGCCGATGGAGCGCAACACCACCCCTAAGGCTGCTTGGGATTTTCCCTTGCCGGCCCCGTCATAGACATGGATTTGCCCAGTTTGGCGTTCCGGTCTAATTTGGGCGGTTTGAATACCGATACCACTGCGCATCATGGAAACAATTACCAGGCCTGGGGGATAGCCACTATCTTAAGGGTGTTCAATTTCTATATCTTAATAAAATTTCCGGGTCTTCTCAATGGCCATCTTATGGAAGCACGTTGCCTCAAGCTGAGAGAGAGTTAGCCAACTAGACTAGAAATACCCTCCCTGGATGCTGAGATGAGCTACCTAGATACCACCGCTGAATTTTATGCCACTGTTGCCCAAACTCCAGAGGTTGGCCTGTGCTGTGTTAACTCCGAAACCGTAAATTTGCCAGATTTAGCGATTCCAGAGGTGATGCAGGCCATGAACTACGGCTGTGGGACAACGGTACAGGCCTCAGAATTAGCCAATCAACCGACTGTACTTTATGTGGGTGTGGGTGGGGGTCTGGAAGCACTCCAGTTTGCCTATTTTTCCCGCCGGCCTGGGGCTGTGATTGCCGTGGATCCGGTTGCCGAAATGCGAGACGCGGCCCAGCGAAATTTAGCCCAAGCAGCAGCACTGAATCCTTGGTTTGAGCCGGAGTTTGTCCAAATCGTGGCCGGGGATGCGTTTCATTTGCCAATTTCAGATGAATCTGTAGATGTGGTGGCCCAAAATTGCCTGTTTAATATCTTTGAACCCCATGATTTAGCCATTGCCCTTCAGGAAGCTGCCCGTGTCCTCAAGCCCCAAGGCCGATTGTTGATGAGTGACCCAATTACCACCGTCCCCATTCCCGAACATTTACGCCAAGATGAGCGACTGCGGGCCATGTGTTTATCCGGGGCCTTGACCTATGGGGAATATCTTCAGCATTTAGCCCAGGCCGGGTTTGGTCAAATTGAAATTCGCGCTCGCCGCCCCTATCGTGTTTTGGATCAAGCAACCTACCAATTAGATCACGATATTGCCTTGGACAGCCTGGATTCAGTGGCCATAAAAACGCCAGTAACCTGTGGTAGCCCGAAGATCATTGATTTATCCGCAGACAGTGCTGTGATCTCCAATGGCCAGGCCCCGAAATGTTGTGGTTAGTTTCCTCTCCAAATAAAATGTGATGAATTATTGATGATCAGGCCTAGCCTTCTTGCAGTTCATTAGGATAGAGTCCTGGTTTTGTTGAGGTTAGCCCGTGCAGAAATTTTTGCTCTTTGTCCTCGTGGCCCTATTTTGGTTAGGAAATTCTATCCCCGGCCTGGCGGTGACTGCCCCAACAGATGTAGCTATTAGCTTAGGCAATGCCTCTGATGCGTTAAAGTTCTTTCCCAATCAACTGGAATTTAGAACTGGACAGAAATATAAGCTAACCTTAACCAACCCCAGTCACAGCAAGCACTATTTCACCGCCAAGGATTTTGCCGATAACAGTTGGACTCAAAAAGTTGAAGCGGGGCAAGTTGAAGTTAAGGGCGCGATTCATGAACTGGAACTCCGGCCTGGGGCCACAGCCGAATGGGTTTTTGTCCCGATGAAATCCGGAACCTATGAACTCCATTGCTCTGTGCCAGGCCATCAAGCGGCGGGCATGGTGGGGGAAATTATCTTAAAAGAGTCTTGATGAAATTTTCTCATCTACTGATGTTCTCAACCAAACCATACCTAAAAAGAATGTTCTATAATTTAGCAGAATTGAAACTTGATTGTTGAACCAATAATGATCTTGAGGCTGAGAAATGCTCGAAATTCCTAAACAATATGTCCTGGATGATCAACAACGCATTCTTGCAGTTCAGAACCCCATCGCGATTTATAACCAAATTGAAGAAGTGTTAGAAGATTTTGGCTTGTCAGAACTAATGAAAGAAGTTGAAAATGATGAGCTAGTTTCAGGTGCAGCGGCTGGATCTTATTATCAATCGCTGAAATCCGAAAATGTGGGATGTTGAATATACGAAAAAATTTCTAAAGGAACTGGCTGGACTGTCCATCCATGTGCAAGATGGAGCTGAAAGTATTGTGTTTTAAGAACTTAAATCAGAAAACCCATTTGCTCTCGGCTATATTGAAAAAATGAAAGGCTATCCTGATAAGTATAAAATTCGGATTGGTGATTATCGGCTTGGCATGACAATCAATAGTTCACAAAAGCAAATTGTTTGCCAGAGAATTGCTCATCGTCGAGAAATATACAGGATTTTCCCCTAAGTTAAAGTTTAAACAAACAATACCTAGCTTTCTAGGGTTTAAGGTTATGATTTATCAGTTACGTCAGCTTGAATCACTTAGGTAATGACGACTGCCCCCCGCCTCCATCCCGATACGATTGAACAGGTACGCGCCCGCGTTGATATTGTCGAGGTGGTATCGGATCATGTCGCTTTGCGGAAACGGGGTAAAGATTTTGTTGGTTGCTGCCCCTTCCACGATGAAAAATCCCCCAGTTTTAGTGTCAGTCCGGCCAAGGGCTTTTATTACTGTTTTGGCTGTGGGGCTGGGGGCAATGCGGTTAAGTTCCTGATGGAGGTGCAAAAACGCTCCTTTAGTGAAGTCGTCCTCGATTTAGCCCAACGCTATCAAGTCCCAGTCCGCACTGTTGATGAACAGCAACGCCAGGCCCTGCAACAGGAAATTTCTCTGAAGGAACAGCTTTACGAAATTCTCGCTCTGACTTGCTCCTTTTATGAACACGCCCTGAGACAACCCACCGGCCAGGCGGCGTTAGAGTATGCGGTTCACAAACGGGGGTTAGATCAGGCAACCATTCAACAATTCCAAATTGGCTATGCTCCGGCGGGTTGGCAAGTTCTCTATCGCTATTTAGTCGAGCAAAAAGGCTATCCTGCATCCCTGGTGGAACAGGCCGGGTTAATTGTCCCCCGCAACCAAGGGGATGGCTACTATGACCGGTTTCGAGATCGGTTGGTGATTCCGATTCATGACCCCCAAGGGCGGGTGGTTGGCTTTGGCAGTCGGACGTTAACCAATGAGGAACCGAAATATCTCAACTCGCCGGAAACGCCGCTGTTTAGTAAAGGCAAATTACTATTTGGGTTAGATAAAGCCCGCCACAGCATTGCTAAACAAGACCAGGCCATTGTTGTGGAAGGCTATTTTGATGTGATTGCCCTGCATCGGGCCGGAATTACCCAAGCTGTAGCTACCCTCGGAACTGCCCTCAGTAAAGAACAAGTCCGGCAACTGTTGCGCTATCTGGATTCTAAGCAAGTCATTCTTAACTTTGATGCCGACAAGGCCGGGGAAAAAGCGGCCCAACGGGCTATCGGGGAAGTGGCAGATTTGGCCTATAGCGGCGATGTGCAGTTACGGATTTTAACGATTCCCCAAGGTAAAGACCCGGATGAGTTTCTCCAGCAACATTCGGCCCAGGATTATCTCAATTTAGTCACGGCGGCTCCCCTCTGGTTGGATTGGCAAATTCAGGGATTGTTAGATACCCACGACTTATCCCAGGCCGATCAATTTCAAGATGTCACCCATAAAATTACGGCCCTCCTCGGTAAACTCCCCAGTGCTACCCTTCGCAGTCATTACATCCATCGCTGTGCCGAACTGCTGGGGCAAGGGGATACGCGGTTAACGCTCAGGCTAGAAGAATCCTTACGGCAACAGGTACGGGGGCAACGCTGGCACGGACGAGGGCAAAAATGGCAACGACCGACTGATACCACCTTACGAGAAACGGCGGAAGCCCAACTCTTACGGATTTATCTTCATATTCCTTCCGAAAGAGTTACCATTCATAAAACATTAAGAGAGCGTGATCTGGAATTTACTTTCTCACACCATCGATTCTTATGGCGGCAAATACTAGACATTGAGGAAAAAGCTTTTTCTAACTTTTCTAATGTGAATAAGTCATTCCCTGAAAATCTCTATATTGATGAGTGGGTTCCAGTCCATAATGATGATAATTTAATATTGGCAGTTCAGGATCTATACTCTGAGTTCCATACAGCAGATTTTCGGAAGCAAATAGAGCATTTGTTTAAGCTCGATGAAAGAACCTCAAAAGATTTAATCACTCCTAGGCTTGCCATTGAAAAAGCAGCTAACGAGCTAGAGCGAATTATATGTGAGAAACGTTTAGCTCTTATTCAAGAGGAGTTATTAGGTATCAGTTTTGAGTCAATTAATGACATCCAAACTCTATGTAAACAAGTTGATGATCAATATACTCACATAAACAACTTGTTAAAAAAAAATTGTCTTCAAGAATATCCTAGCCCCACCTCATCAATTCAACTTGCTGCAAAGTGTCTCAAAAATATATTGAAAGAAAGACATAGTATTATAATTAATAATATAAACTTAATATCAGTTATTCAAGAGCTATGCACTGATTATCCAGTTGAAATAAAGCAAGTTTTTCACTTGTTTCATCTAGATGAGTTTACTTATTTAAACTTGCATCGTTCCAGTTTATTAATTAAAGCTGCTGCTGCTTCATTAGAGCGTATTGCAGTTGAAAAACGCTGTCGGTATTTTCTCCAGACATGGCAAGAAACATTAGCTTTGCTCTTACAAGAATCTCTGGGGGGAGAAGCTTTAAAAATCTTTTTAGAGGATCAATTAACGCTTGACGAAGTCACTATAGCAGAGGATTTTCCAGGTGTGAGTTATGAGAAATTGTTAACACTGAAGAGATTACAGGATGACTATTACAAACATCGCGACTTTCTACAAAAACTAGATAAACAACGCTGTCCTGATTGGTCAGATATAGTAGTGGCTAATCAAGAAATGATGGAACCGGTAGATTGAAATCCTAAGTAGAAGAGTTAGATGTAGTTGATGCTTGATACTCCCGCCCAAGGGTATCTGATTCAATTTGCCCGTAGTCTAATTTAATAATCCGGTCGGCAACTTTGAAATAGCGATCATCATGGCTAATGGCAAAGATAGTTTTTCCCCGTTGTTGCAGGGTCGGCAGCATTTGAGTGTAGAAGAAATCTCGGAAAATCGGATCTTGATCAGCAGCCCACTCATCAAAAAGATAAATGGGGCGGTTTTCTAGGTAGGCCGTTAATAGCCCAAGGCGTTTCCGCTCCCCCTGGGATAAATTAGTTGTGGATAGCCGATCCCCTTGAATCGCCACTTTATGGGCCAGCCGCAGCAGTTTGATATAATCCTCGGCCTGGGTCAAATTGTTTTTAGTTTCAATTCCTAAAAGCCGGTCAAACAAAAAGAAATCAGAAAAGACGGTTGCAAAATGCTGGCGATACCATTCCTGTAAATCGGGAGTAATTACTTGTCCATCTAGACGAATTTCGCCCCCTTCCGGATCGTAAAGGCCAGTAATAATTTTCGCTAAGGTTGATTTACCACTGCCATTGCCACCGACAATAAAAATTAACTCCCCGGCCTGGAATTTCAAATTTAAGGGGCCTAAGGTAAACGTAAAGGGATTATCTGGACTGCCGCTTTGATAGGTATGGCGAATGTTAATCAGTTCTAGGGTTTGCCAGGCCCCCAAAGGCGGTAATTCTGTTTCTGAAGTTGTCCTTGAAATATCCTCATTGAGGGTTAACTGTAAGGATTCAACTTTGGCTAAGGCAACACTGGCCCGACTCAGGATCGGGATGGCTTCAATGACGTGCTGCATCGGTAACATTAAATAAATAATCGTCAAAACATAGCCAGACATCACTGGCCCACTCACCCCCAGCAAATTGGGCAAGGTAAAAAGAAAAAAGCCAATGGTGACAAACAAGAGCAACTGCCCCCAACTGGCCGCAATCGCAAAAACTGTTAAACCAATTTGATTCTGTTTACGGGCTTCAGCAACAGTCGGTTGAAATTCTTCGGTGATAAAGGCCTGGCGGCGTTCCCGATTGAGCTTGAGTTCCTTATTGCCCTCGGTTAAAGCCCGAAAATGTTGAAACAGTCGATCCTGCTGTACCCTGGCTGCTGTTAAAAATCGCCCTGCCTTCCCCGCCAAAAAGAGATAACTCCCTGTGCCAAAGCCAATTAAAACAATCAAAATAAAAAATAGGGGAACGGAGAGCCAGGCCATGTAAAGTAAACAGCCCAGCACAATCGCAATCGCATTAAATAAATTAGGTAAGACCGAAAACGACCGGGCCACAGCTTCCACATCGTCCGTTAAGGTGGCTAAGAGTTGGGCATTGCCGAGGGCTTCCAATTGGCGCAGGGGTGAGGCTAAAATTCGGCTCCCTAAAACCAACCGCATCTCAGAAACAGCCTGTTGCGCGGCCTGGACGAGGAGAACTTGAGACGCAAAATGGGTGAAAAGCAGCAGAATCCCTAAGATCGTAAATCCCCAGGGCAAAAGAGACTGCAAATTGGTCAAGTTATTGAGAGCCGCATTGATCAACGCAATTAACCCGGCCGTACTCGCCCCATTCAATAACCCCGCCAGGCCGGCCCCCGCCACTGTTCGCCATGCTGACCGAAGAAGTAAATAAAACAACTGCACTCGGCCTGTTTACCTCAAACTTAAATGAATTTTGATTGCCTGTCCAATTCTCGCCATATCCGATTCAGCTAGACAACCCATAAAGCTACCTATCCGTAACTTACTGGCTGTTGTTAACTGATCTATCATTGCCTTATTTGGTTTAAATATCCCCAATGGTGGCCTCAGCCCATGCCAAAGCCTCAGCTTCCCGCTCCTGATCGGCTGCCATTTGACGATAACCCTCATCTAAATCAACATCCATGATCTGGGGTCGAATTAAGTTCTCAATCAATTGACTAATGGTCTCAGTTCCAACTAAGCAACTCAGTTTGTTATATATCTCTTCATCTAGAGTAATTTTCAGCTCTTTTTGCATTCCTTTACCTCCAATATCTCTGGCGTTAACTTAAAAATCTTGACTTATATCAATAATTCTACAAGTTATAAAATTTTGAAGACTGAGGTGAAAGTCTGCTAGTTTTAAGGCTCATCATCTACTTTTGGTAAGAAATCAGGGCGTTCTTTATCTTCCCACCCGGCCGGACGTTTTGAGTTATACCAGGCCACGGAACCTAAACTGACAGCAGCAATAAACCCTAACGCTAAGACAGCGTAAAACGGCCCTAAGCCTTCAAAAACTGCTGCTAAACCTGCCAATGGGCCAATTAACATAGCGAGACACCTTGAACGGAATCAAAAAATTACGCATGATTTAAGCCTGATCTTACGGCCGAACGTCCCCGCCTGGGCCTGGGGTTAACTAAATCCGCTGGAGAATATTTAGTCCGTGAGTATCGGTGCCACAGGTTTCTAAGAGGCCAAAGCGTTGAGCAAAACCGCCAACTAAATCCATTGTCTCTGATGTCGGAGTCCAAGGGCGCGGGTTTCCATAGGCATAGTAGGTTTCTACCCCGGCGATACCCAGTTTTGCTGCTGCCGGAATCAGTTCAGTGGCCGGACGTTTATAGCGGGCGGGATGGGCTAAAACTGTAATGGCTCCGGCCTGGTGGAGTTGCTGGATCACCCTTTGGGCAGTGGCGGCGGTTCCAGTTGGGGCTGTGCCTTGGAGATAGGGGGCCAGGCCGGGGTGATGGGGGTTAAAACCATAGCCGAGAATATGGACTTCCACATCCAATAAAGTCGCTGTAATTTCAATGCCGGGCCAAAGCCTTGGCTTACAGGGAAAGTCCAGTTGACTCAGCCAGGCCTGGGCCGCAAAATAGCCTTCAACTGAATGATGATCTGTGATCGCAAAGTCAATCAGACCAACATCTAATGCTTGATCAACTAAAGTTTCTGGGCTAAGTTGGCCATCCGAAGCCGTGGTGTGGAGGTGAAAGTTGTAGAGATGGGGACAATTCTGGGCATTGATCCGGCGAAATACGGCCACCAAGTCAGCAGGAAGTTGGTCTAAACGTCCGGTATCATCAGAACCAACAGCAGTGGCCAAAGTCATAGGCATTACGAATTATTACAATTCATCTATCCTCAGTATAAACTTTGGTAACAAGAGTTGTCTGTCAGCAAAAATACTTAATTCTGATGGCTCATCCCACTTCTTTAAATCAATTGAATTTCTGGACTGAGTTAAGCGCAGTGGTGGAGAATCGCCAGCCCCCGGTTTAAGTTAGGTTTCTGAGGGAGTTGAAGGTGTTGGAGTTGGGACAAGAAAGGCGATTAAAGCCCCAGCCATAAAGCCAGCAATATTACGGAAAATGGGAACCCATTCGCTTGTTCTCACTAAAACCGGCCCCAGGCCAAAGGCCAAGAACAACATCCCCCAAAGGGGTGAAAACAACAAAATCCATTTCCAGGCCACGACTTGATTTTCTTGACGGGGACGGGCCGCAAAGCCAAAAATTACCCCACCCAAACCAGAGGTAATTAGGGTTAATATCCACTGCTCAGACGGTAAACCAGGAACCGCTCGACAGCCCCCCTTAACTAAGCAATTTTCAATCGCCTGGAGGGACTGGATAATGGCCTGGTCTTCACCATTTTCCCGGACAAAATATTGATTGCCAAAGCGGGTTTGCAGTTCAACCCAAAAGGTGCGTTGTAAGACTCGGTAAGCATCATCGCCAACATTAAAATTGAGAATATTTCCGCCCCGAGAGTCAGCCACTAATAAAATGCTGTGATCGTCCAGTTCCCAAAAGTCTTTCACCGCCAGGCCGGGGGTGCGATCATATTGCGTTAAGACCCGTAATTTCCAACCCGTATCTGCCTCAAACTGCTCCAGTTGAATCCCTAATTTTTCCTGCTGCACGGGGGTTAAGACCTTGGCAAGATCTACAATGGTTGTGGGCTGGGCCGGTAAAAGTTCTGGATTGTTAAAGGCCCAAGCCGGGGTGGTCAGGCCCAAAATTAAGCCGCAACTCAGCGCCAGCCCCCAAGCCACAATCCCCACCTGTCGCCCCCAACCCCCGAGTCTCACCGTTCTTAGCCCAGAGATTGTGGCGTGAATGAGTTGCAGCATAGAGATTTATTAATAGTTTTCTTTACATATCTTAAGCTTATGGTAACGATTAGCGGTCTTTCCGGCAATGATCCCCAAGTTTTAAGGGACAGATTCGCAACGAAGCTAAAGTCCTGGCCTGATCCCGCCGACTTCTCAGGTAATTCTCAGAAATCAAACCTAGAATACAGCCCTAAAATACACATAGCCAGATTGAGACGTTCACAATGCTGCTAAACCTTGCCGATATTCTCCTGTTAATCCACCCCATTTTGGCCTGTACCTTTATCTTTCCGGTGATTGGTATTGTTGGCTACCTGGCCTGGCAAACACGACAACGGCGGCTCTCTGCTCCGGGGGAAACCAAAGGGAAAATTTCACCCCAAGTTGGTCGGGAACACGTGGCCATTGGGAATTTATTGGCGGCAGGAGTGGTGGGGATTACCCTTGTGGCCCTGGCCTATGGAGTCACCTATGGCTATCAAGGATTTTTGGATCAGGCCAAGGATGGCAAACTTAGCACCGTGCAAGTGGGGTTTGTGGTTGTGATGTTTATTCTGACAATCATTTCCTTTGGGATCTTGATGCGGACTCGTTCTAAGCTCTGGCGAGGTATCTTTGCTACGTTAGCGGGCCTGGGCATTGGGGTTTTAGGTTGGCAGCCGGGGATTTTCCATCGCAATGATGAGTGGTACGTCTCCCATTACTATTTTGGAATTGTCGCCAGTTGGTTGATGATCTTTGCTGCGGCCATTGTTCAGGATATTTACCAGAGTAAGAAATGGCGGCGGGTGCATATCATTTTGAACTCCCTAGCCCTGATTTTGTTTATTCTTCAAGGGGTAACTGGGACGCGGGATTTATTGGAGTTGCCTTTGAGTTGGCAAGAATCTGTCGTTTATAGCTGTAACTTTGACCCCAAATCCCCAGAGTTTAAGACCTGTCCTAAGTAGTCTCTGCCGAAAAACTCAGCCCCGGCCAGCCTTAGTCTCCCAGGGGGGCGGCGGAATGAATTAAGGTGGCAGATGAGCCTTTTGGGTAGCTGACCGGATGATGAAATTGAGTCAAGGGGTGATGTTTGTTTTGTTGGGCCTGGCCTGGGGCTGGCTTGGGAATCTACGAGTTATTGGACAAGAAAATGTCCTACCAGTGGGAGTCGGAGCGCGAGTAACAAAGGACTTGGCCCGGCAGTTAAAGGTGTCTCCCCAAAGCCTGAAGATTCTGACCGCGACTCCCCAAACCTGGCCCGATACCTGTTTAGGCATCCCCAAAGCCACTCCCCAGGCTTGTCAGCCATTGATGGTGGTGGGTTGGCGCGTCAGTGTGAGTGATGGGCAAAAGCAATGGTTTTATCGCACTAATGATTCTGGGCAGTTAATCGTCCTGGAAAATCTCCAGTCTCCAGTCCCCCTGTTACCCCAGGCCACGGCCAATGTGATTTTGGCTCAAGCGGCAACCGACTTTAATCAAGATCCTGCAACCCTGGTGATTACCGCTGCTACCCCAAAAATTTGGTCAGATGGTTGCCTGGGCCTGGGGGGCTTGAATTTGCTCTGTGCCGAAACCCTAACTCCGGGCTGGGAAGTAGCAGTGCAAAGTCGTCTGGAAACAGTTCCCCAACGCTGGCTCTATCGGACAAACCAGGCCGGGACGGTCATTCGTTGGGACGCGGCCGGCAGTCAGGTGATTGGGCAATTAGTACAACCTCCGAGCAAAATTGATCCCGCCGATTTACCCCCTCCATTAACCGAGTCGCAATTATTTAGAGTCATCAGAACTGGGGGAATTAGTGACCGACAAACCGTGACTTGGCTGCTCGCCGATGGGCAAATTCGCCAGGAAAGCACCGATCCCCAAGGACGAACCCAAACCAAGCAACTCCAGCAAATCTCCCCGGAACAAATCGCCCTTTGGCAAGAACTCCTCCGTCAACGCCGCTTCAATCGCTTTCATACCTATAAATTTCCGCCCCCACCCGATGCCCAAGCCTTTATGACCATCTTTCTCTCTAACTCCCAGTCCACCACTGAATTTACGGATCTGGATCAATACAGACTCCCCAGTGATTTGTTGTCCATTCTCCAGGCCTGGGAAACCTTAGTCAGTAAAGGTCGCTTACCTGCTGCGGTCTTGCCCGATGCCCCTTTACCCAATCCGGCGAATCGTTAATTGATCTCGATTTGTTCAGTTTTGAGGCGGCTTAAAAAAGATCCCAATCCCATTGGCGACCCGCGTTGTGGTGACGGAATGGCGATCAATTAACCGGCCGCCCAGGTAAAGATTGGTTGAACTACCCCCATCTAGGTTCAGGGCCTGGGTTGCGCCGAGTTGTTGGAGAATTGTTGCCCATTCCGGTAATGTCGGGCCAGATCCCCCGAGACGATTATGGGTGGTGACTAAGCGAATTTTGCCATCGGGCATTTGAATCATGGCACTCCGGGGAGCAGACTGAGCATCCAGGCCCCGCCCAAACTGTTCAATCGCGGCATCAAGGACAATTTTCCCGTTATCAATCAACAATGGCCCTGCGCCAAGAATGTTGGGAAACCCATCAAAGTCACTCGGGAGGGGAGTTGTTTGCAGTTCCACCGTTTGGCCTGGGGTTAAGCTGTCTGGAATCGCCCCCGTCCCGCGCCACACCAATAAATAGCCATCGGGGGGAATCACCCAGGCCTGGCCGCCCGCAAGTTGACGATTGGTAATTTGGTTATTTTGGACAGTGAAAATGGTTTCGGTGCTGGTTTGGGCAGAATAGCGCGGCCCCCAAGCCGTGGTGTAAATTGCCAGGCCGGGTTGTAAAAAGCCACTATTCAAATCCGTCAGATTCAGCCTCTGCCCACTCCCCAGGATTAAGGTTTGGCGCAAAGCTAAGCGGCCGACTTTGATTTGTCCCTGGTCTGTCCAGCCAATCGCCCCCCGATTCAGAATTGGCCCCGAAATCCATTGCCCCTGACTCCGGATCGCCCCTAACGGCATTTGTTTATCGCGATTAAAAAATCCGCCATTGATCGCCCCGGCCACCTGCCAGCGTTGGGCCAATTCCGGTAAGGGTTGGATACCGATTAGGGTATTGGGGCTTGGCCAAATGGGTTGCAAACTTAAGTTGGGTTGTTTGGGATCAAAAATCAGCGAGCTGAGGGGAAATTGGCCACTGCGGAGGGAAATAGTTTCTTCTTGCCAGGCCAGGCCGGGGGCCCATTGAATCGTGCGCGAGGGTGGGGGATCGCGGCGAAAATCTACGACAATCCGGGGCGGGTTAACCAGCATCGAAACTTGGGGGCGGGTCGTGCCAGGTAATGCCGTTTCCCAGATCGTTCGGGTTGGGGCGGTGGTGACTTTGATGTTGGGAATGGGTTCGGCGGGGCCTTGACTAGCTTCTACGGTGAGGGCAAATTCCCTAGGGGTCAGGCCGGTGCGACTGTTGGTGAGACGGCTAATTTGCCAGGGGGTCGGCCGGCTGAGATCAATCACCCAGCGCGTTCCCCAAGGTTGCTGTCCCTGGCGAAATCCTAAAACCTGGGCCGGGGGCGTGGTAATTTGCAGTGTCTCCCCTTGGGGTTGGACTTGCCAGGCCTGCTGTTGAGCAATTGCCGCAATATCGAGATAACGGAACATCCCATTGGGACTCCAACGCGCGCTCAGGGCCTGGGAACTGCCATTAAACCACTCCACAGGTTGAACTTGGGGATTGCTGGTGCTGAGAAGATTAAACCCAAAGCGATTGGCCAGGCCAGCATCACTAATCCCTAAGGTTGGTTGTCCCTGAGCATTAACCCCTTGACTCCAGGCCATGACATAATCCCGACCATTGAGAGTCACTTTGGTCCCGGCTGTGGGCGGACTTAACTGGGCCGTTGCTAATCCTGCCGCCAAACCCAAACCCAGGCCCAGGGAAACAGCCACTGAAACATAAGCAGGCCAAGGTTTTTGTGTAAGCATAGGGCATCTCTAACAGTCTTTTTGCATCTTAACTGAACCTTGTCAACCAGAGTTTGTTGATTGAACACCAGCTTCCTGATTTGAGCACTGCTGTTTCTGGTGCGATTGTAAAATAGTTGTATTTAACATTTTGGCCCTACAAGGGTAGATAAGCAATTCGATTGATCCAATCTGTCGGTTTTGACTTTTGCCATATTTGAATGAGTCCATCAATTGCGGCACTGATCGGCATACTTTGTAGGACGATAATTACACCTGAACTTTGATCATTCATCAGAAACTTGGCGAAATGAACTGGCATCGTCCGTTGGTCATGGGAGATCAAAACTCGATTTTCATCGGCGGCTAATCTTAGAACTTCAAAATCACTTAAACCCTCTAGCTTGCCCATGATTGCTGTTTGAAAATCTATCGTTGGCTCAGCCCTTAAAACACCGGTTACAATTCCATAATTCAAGTCTGCATCCGCTTGAAATTTAAGTTTCATCCTTCGGGGGCCGGGGTACTAGATATTTGCTGGTACAGTTCAGCATTAGTGTCCCTGGCTTGTTTCTGTAATTGCTGGAAGATCTCGATTCCTTCATCTAAGTAAGCATCAATAATTTCTTGATTACCCAGATAAAATGCAATAGAGCCATACACTTCTTCTAAGCTTAACGTTGGCAAAGCTGCAACAATACTTTCCGGTGATGCTCCTTGGCGAAATAGATAAACGATGGAGTCTAGAGAAACCCTCTTTCCTTGAATTTGATAACAACCTGCATTTTTGCTAATGTATTGTTTAGATTTTGTTACTGCCTGAGTCATTGGAAATTTGAAAAAATATGTTTACAAACTTATTCTAATATAGATTAAATTATATGGCAGTGACTCAATCTTTTCAAGTTGATGTAGTCTATTAGCCAGCCTAGGGATTTGCAAGGTATTATCAAGGCCCTAATGCTTTCCTAATTCATCCCCAACCTGAAATGAATCAGGCGATGGAGTGATAGATTTATAGAAATGAAAGCCAAATGTCAAGGATTATTGCCCTATGCGTCTCTCCCAGATGCTGTTTGTTACGCTGCGTGAAAGCCCGGCCGAGGCCGAAATTCCCAGCCATAAATTACTATTGCGGGCCGGATATATTCGCCGAATTGGCAGTGGGGTTTATGCTTATCTGCCCTTGCTCTGGCGGGTTTTGCAAAAAGTCAGTGCCATTGTCCGGGCAGAAATGAATGCCACTGGGGCCACGGAATGTTTACTCCCCCAAATTCAACCGGCAGAACTGTGGCAAGAATCGGGCCGCTGGGATACCTACACCAAAGCGGAAGGGATTATGTTTGCCCTGACAGATCGCCAAGGTCGGCAACTGGGCCTGGGGCCAACCCATGAAGAAGTGATTACGGCTGTGGCTCGAGACATGATTCGCTCCTATCGTCAGTTACCGCTGCATCTCTATCAAATTCAGTCCAAGTTTCGGGATGAAATTCGCCCCCGGTTTGGCTTAATGCGCGGCCGGGAATTCATTATGAAAGATGGCTATTCCTTCCATCCCGACACCGACAGCCTCAAGAAAACCTATCAAGAGATGTACCAGGCCTACAGCAATATTTTGACGCGCTGTGGGTTAACCTTCCGGGCTGTAGAAGCCGACTCTGGGGCGATTGGTGGGGCCGGTTCCCATGAATTTATGGTCTTAGCCGATGCCGGGGAAGATGAGGTTCTCTACACCGCTGATGGGAATTATGCCGCCAATGTCGAAAAAGCAATTTCCCGCCCCACGGCTGCGATTCCTTCCCAATTTACAACCTATGAAGAGCGACCGACACCGGGTACGGATACCATTGAGAAACTTGTTCCGTTTCTTCCATGTCACCCTAGTCAGGTTGTGAAAAATATCCTATATGAAGTAACTTTTTCTGAGCATGAGATTTTGTTGGTCTTAGTGAGTATTAGGGGAGATCAAGAAATTAATCTTGTCAAATTGCAAAATGCTTTGTCTCAGTCGGAGGAGTTAGCTCATACAGCCTCTTCGACTATTATTTCTATTAAGCTTTCGGATGAAGATGACCAAAATAGATGGGCAACCAAACCCCTACCAGTTGGTTATATTGGCCCTGACTTGTATGATGGCTTTATAAGAAATCCCAAGGTTGACCTGAACAACTTGAAAAATCTCCTGAAGTCTAAGCTTAACTCTAGTGAGATTGATAAAGTGATTAAGAAAGTCCAGAAACAAGGCCAAGAAGAGTATTCTCTCTGGGACATTCGAGCAAATATAAGAGCATTAGGTAGTCTGAACTCTCTAAGTCGCTCTAATGCTGTTGGTGAACTAGATAAAGAATTGGGTAAATTACCACGTCCTCGATTTATTCGGGTGATTGATGAAACTGCTGTTGACTTAAAAAACTTTATTACCGGAGCAAACAAACCTAGTTATCATATTGTCGGAGCCAATTGGAACGTGCAATATCCCTTACCCCAAACTGTGGTGGATGTCCGTAAAGCCCAGGCCGGAGATTTAGCCGTTCATGATCCCAGTCAAACCTTGCAATCGGCGCGGGGGATTGAAATCGGGCATATTTTCCAACTGGGAACAAAATACTCTCAAGCCCTCGGTGCAACCTACACCGCAGAAACTGGCGAAGAAATTCCCCTCGTCATGGGCTGTTATGGGATTGGGGTTTCCCGCTTGGCCCAGGCCGCGGTGGAGCAATCCTACGATAAAGACGGGATTATTTGGCCCCTAGCGATTGCCCCCTATCAGGCGATTGTGGTGATTCCCAATATTTCCGATGCCCAACAAGTGGAAGTTGCCACCCAACTCTATGAAGAACTTAATGCGGCTGGAATTGAAACCCTGTTAGATGATCGGGATGAGCGGGCCGGGGTCAAGTTCAAGGATGCGGATTTAATTGGGATTCCCTTTCGGATTGTCACCGGCCGGGCCTTAGCTCAGGGCAAAGTCGAAGTCGTCAAACGGGCCAGCAAAGAGTCTGAAGAAATTGCGATTAAAAAGGTGGTGGAAACCCTCGGGGCCTGGTGTGGCAAGGTCTCGGCTTGATCCGATGGAGTCGTTGTATTGATATTGTGTGGACATATTTCTTACACTAATGAGTATCCCCGGTCTTGAGGAAAATCAATCATGCCCGCAGCATCACAGGGATCCGAATTAACTAGAGATGTGACGATCAATATTCGGGCCAAGCAAAGTCAACGAGATTTAATTGATCATGCGGCCCAAATCCAGGGCAAAAGTCGCTCAGAGTTTATGCTGGAGTCTGCTTATCAAAAAGCCCAAGATGTCTTGCTGGAGCGTAATTTCTTTGGCCTGGATGAGAAAAAATTTCAGGAGTTTTTAGCCTTATTAGATACTCCACCTGTTGAGAATCAAAAATTAAAAACATTACTCTTAACACCAGCACCGTGGGATTAGCGCAAGACCCAAATAAACTGCGACCGCCTGAAAAACTAAATTCTTCACATCAAATTGCAGGGTTTAACTCAGGTAACAGTCAGCTAGACGATTGGCTTAAACAACGGGCGTTCAAAAATGAAGCAACAGGTGCATCACGGACGTATTTAGTTTGTGTTGGTGATGTTGTCATTGGCTACTATTGCTTAGCAAATGGTGCTGTGGCCCAAACAATCGCAACGGGGCGCGTTCGCCGAAATATGCCTGATCCCATTCCAGTGATGGTAATTGGCCGATTGGCAGTTGACCAGGCCTGGCAAGGAAAAAGAATTGGGCGGGCTTTGTTGCGCGATGCAATTTTGAGAACATTCCAAGCGGCGGAAATTGCAGGGATTCGGGCGATTTTAGTTCATGCAATTTCAGAGTCTGCCAAGCAGTTTTATGAAAAATGTGGCTTTATGGCTTCTCCCCTTGAACCCATGACCCTCATGATCGGGATTGATCAAGCTAAGGCTGAACTAGGTCTATGATTTCAAGTCATAAGAGTATTGAATTCCGTTTCGTTTGTTACTGCCCCGGCCTGGGCGCATGGGAAAGTGGAAGTCGTTTCTTAATCTTGTAAGCACTCGCATCACACACCCTTGCATTACCCAACTTCCAAGCAATCCCAGGTCATTAACTCTATCTGATTACCAAATCTACCTAAGAGTTGACAGAAGTTCTACCACAAAGAGGCAAGCAATCTAACGATTGTCTTCAGCGACCTCAGATCAGCTATCGAACTCAACAAGTAAGACCTTGTTCAGCTGTAACACGGTTGTTAGGCATCGCCTGCACCACTATCTATAAGACGTTCATGCTCGGACAGTAAGAATACAATATAAGAGCGAATAAGATTACAAAACAGGCGACCATCTGACAAACTGATTGGTTTACCATCTGTAAGGTCGATACCATGCCGTACTCCACCACCCGTCGGTGTTGAAAGATAACCGTGTAACTGGGAAGCCCAATCTAACACACGCTCAAGTGTCGTTCCTTGATGTGTTTTTCGGAGTTCTTTTGTAATTTCGTTAAAATACTTTCCTTTTATCGTTCCAGAAGCTAGAGGAATACCTTTAAAAACAGTTGAAATTGATTCCAATATCCAAAGCATTTCTTGAACTGCTTCGCGTGGTCTTTTTTCAGATAAAAGTTGTTCAGCACGGTTCAAAGATTCCTGAAGAAGTTGAACTGAAGATTCAGAAAATGTCGATGGAGTATTAGGTATAGAAATTACTTCTTGGGCTATATCTAACTTTCTCAATTCTGGAGGAGCAATCTGATATCCAATTTGATACTCACGGCAAATATCATTGATTAATTCTACATCTGGTGTATCGTACTGAGTATTTTGAAAACTCTGACAAGCATCGTAGAAGGCTTCTAGGAAAAGTGGTGGGTTAGTCGCCAGTTGCCGCATAAATGCTAGCAAATCTGTTTCGGCCCAACTCTCTGAAGAACTTCGATAGCTTGTTGAGCCTGCTGCACTGGCAAAGAAACCTTTAAAACGCTCAAAAAACCACCATCTATCTCCTTGGGCTGCAATCTTGCCAACGAGATCAAAAAATTCAGAAATAGCTGGGTCAGAAATAATTACGTCCTTTGAACGTGAAAAACGCCATGAGCTAGGGTATTTCAAGGGCATTTGTTTTTTACAAGTGACTAATAGTACCAATGATATTGGATTGATAATGATATCTAGGAAACTAGATGCCTAACGTTCCTGGTCAGCGGCGGCAGATCACTCTTGCGTCATAGCCAGGATCTTTATACCGTCCGCTGCACCAGGGTTGTTGTGCTGCGACACTGACCATACATCGCTAATCTGCCGTCTCTAAATACTCTTGTTCCAGTATTCTAAACCAGTCAAGATCACGTCCTCTAACCACTGCTTGAAACGTTCTAATAGGTTTTCTTCTTCATCTGCATAGGAAAACTGAAATGGGGAGTCCGTCAAAGACTGAATATCACTTATACTACGCTCGCCTTCTTCAGAATTGTCCCTATGATAAGCACAGGCAGTACATACAAGCAATCCTCGGTACTCATGCCCTAGAACATGAAATGAAATGAGAACTGCTGTTGATGCCTCTACATTTATAACTAATTGAATCCAAGTGTGATAGTTCCGAAGATTGGCAAAGTATCCCAACTGTTTAGCTGCTTCTACGACTTGGTATCGATGGTAATATGAGCGCGGATCGCCAGCAGGAGCAGAGATTGCAAAAACTTGTGCATCATCCACAAAATTCTGGACAGATATTTTAATCTCATCAGCAACATCTTGTAGACGATTAGAAGCTATATCAAACAATTTTGAGGCAAATCTTTCAGCTTTCTTACACCGTTCCTGAATAGACGCTGACTGATTTTGTTTTAACTTTTCAGCAATAGAAGAAATAATCACCTGAGTACGTCGTGCTTCTGACAGTACTTGCTCTGACAAACCAAGGCTCCTCAAGAAAGCTTGCTTTTGACTCTTAGCAAACAAATTAATTAAACTGGATAAATTACCTTGATCTGCTTCTTCTAAAGCCGTAATGTAGTCTGCTCGATCATCACGAGTAAGAATTAAAGGAAACCAACTAGCTTGGATAAATACTAAACTTGCTAAACAACGAGCAACACGACCGTTCCCGTCTTGAAATGGGTGAATTTGTGTAAATCGATGATGTAACCATGCAGCTTCAATCTCAGGAGGAACTTTTTGATCACGATGTTGGTGATGCAATGCAATTAGGACATCCATTTCAGATGCAACCTGTTCTGGAGGACAGTACTCATGAACGGAACCATCTGGTCGCAATGGATTGTTGGGTTGACGTTTCCAATCGCCTTTAATTAAAGAAACACGAAATATTTTGTCTGTAATTGGATATAACGCTTCTGTACTATCTTGACTCTGAGTTAGAAGTTGATGCAATTGTTTAATGTAGGAAGTTGATAATGTCCTCTGTCCGCCTACAAAATCAAACAATCCTTCGATCGCAGCTTCTTGGTCTTTAATAAGAGAAACCACCTGTTTGACCGGACGGTCTGTAGCTCCATGAGGAATTAGTGCTTCATTAATCCCCTGTTCAATCAGTAAACGAGTGATACCTCGATCTATCGTATACAAGCGCTCAATTATTCCAGTTTCAATTGCTATTTCTCTACGTAGCTTCTCGCTAAAAGTTTGAAACTCGCCAGATTGACGCAGACGATCTGCTTGCTCATTCCAAACAGTTACAAGCGGGGGCAACTCGGAGCTTGCCAAACTTTGCCAGTTTAACGGTAAATCTTCTATAGGTCGCCACAACATAAACGCTTGCTTATACCAACACTCAGAAAGCATTGTAGCAATACTGAACATAGACCGTCCTTCTTTGGCTCAGGCTTTTCCTATTTAGAAGATTTTTAATACTGAGAAAGGCTTTTACGGTTATGCACCCACCAGCCATCTAGCAGCACAACGACGAAGATGAGCGGTGGCATATAGCTTTTACATGAACATCACCTCCTTTTACCATCCGCTCCATCGACTTGTTATGCGGCTGACAACTTACTGGAGATCTCTATTTATTGCTGTAAACAAGCAATTCTTGCATTAATATCGTTTAAGCTGTTTTTGGGACAACAGTGTAGCCACTGACATACTTTGTGCCGTCAGGCAATGATATCCATAGCCACTCGACATCTTCATCATCACCTATTTCAACGCTAATGACGCGATTAGCTGGTACTTGAGAGGATGACACTAATGCTGGTTGAGGCGCAAACACTGTTCGCTTTTGATTATCTTCTGACATAATCATTTATCGCAGCTAAAGTATGCCCTCATTCTAGACAATTAATTATTGGTCAAGCATCCTCAGTTAAGTGGCAAATTATTAAGTATTGAAACATCTGCAAAATCTAGCAGTGGACTTAACTCTGAGCACAATCCACCAGAACTTGCCAATTATTCTTCATTCAAAGACTTACGACTGACTTGGCAACTCACACCCCACAGATGCCTCCTCAGTAAACCCTCACCGATAACTGAAGCTGCATAACTAGGTATTAGACAGAAAAATTCCGTCTAAAAGTACGATTAAGGTGTTTGGGTTGAATGTCAGGTTCACACTCCAATACTATCCATAAAAAGATTATTTTTGTTTTGATGAGTATCCATGCAAAGTTGAGTTTTGAGACTTTGCTGTGCTAACAAATCATCTCTGTTTGCTACAAATGCCTTGCAACCAACCAGGCCTGTAAGTCTGAAATATTCTGAAAGTCAAGTAGTGCTTTACCAAGTAAATCTAACTGCTCAGAAGATAAAGATTTAATCTGAGACTCAAGAGAAACATCAATAGTCCCTATTTTATAATCTAGTTGACGGATAATCATTTGCGATTCACCTTCTCTAAAAACATCTTGATAAAACCTAGTGTGGCTAAGGTCTTCTGCTTGTAGTCCGGGCATTTTGCGAATTTCCTCCAAACTTAAATCAGGAAACTTATTCCCTAATATAGCCTCAATCAAATCTAGCCATTGGGTAAAATCAGGGGTGTTGGCTACGGATTGAACGAGGCTTTGAGCAGCTTCGGCGGTTTGGGATGTCTCGATGACGATCAACTGTAATAAAGCCAGGCCTGGGGATAAATTAACGGCTGTAGCCAAATCCTCTAGATATAATTTCTGCACCTGCTGTTTTAAATACAGTCGATAGGGAACATCAACACCAAGCTCTTGTTGCCGAGAAGCCAGAATCAGTAAACCCCGCCAGGACCGGACAACTTGATATTGATGCAAATAGACATGAACCTCCGCAAAAAATCGGCCATAAAATCCTGCGTCTGGCTGCATTTGAGCTTCAATAAAAATAATCGGCAGGCCTGGGTTCCCATCAACTGCGTAAACACACCATCAATCCGATATTCCGATTCCTTAATAACCGGCGCACTATATTCAAAATCACAATTTGCTGGCAAGCCAGGGATTAATTCCGTAATCAAACGAGTCTGAAATAGAAAAATTGCATAAAACAATTTGTCTGTCCTTATTTTCTATCTCAATATGATTCAAACGAAATTGCGATTAGTTCAGATATTGGCAACCCTCAGGGCCTGGTGCAAGGCTTCACAGAGGTAGCTCAGTTGGCAGTTGGCGAATCACTGGTAACTTCTTCCACATTAGAAAAGCGAAAGACTAACCGCAGAGGCTGACCCATTTCTCGGGAAATAAACTGCTGGAGTAGTTCAACCTGATTAGGGGTCACGGGTTCCGAAGCTCGGACATCCAGATTCACCGTTGGCGGGTCGGTACTCCAATTGGTCTCCATCCGAAATAGATCCAGGCGTTGAAAGGTTAAGGTTCGATTCACTAAGGCACTGCGGATATTGGCCTCAAGGCGGTTTTGCCGAAGCAGACGACCAAAACTGATCCCTAAAGGAATAACCAAGAGGCCGGTTAAGATCACGCCAAGGGCAATCGGTCGCCGTCCTTTTTTCAGAGAGACATAACCGGAGAGCCAAAACACCACCATACAGGCAAAAGCAATACCTAAAAGGTTAGTTAAGTAGAGGAGGGTCGCCCCCCGCGCCAGGCTGAGGTTGGTTTGGGCCAGGCCCAGGCCAATGGTACAAACCGGTGGCATTAAGGCAACAGCAATGGCGACCCCCGCTAAGGTACTGGAGATTTTCGGCTGCACCAAGGCATATCCCCCCACAGCCCCAGCGGCCACCGCAATACCCAAGTCCAGCAAATTGGGTTGGGAACGGGCCATAATCTCACTGCCATAGATGGGAATGCTGGTAATTAACCCCAGGCTAGAGGAGATCACAATTGCCGTAAACGTACCAACAACAATTGCCGTACAAGCAAGGCGAAAGAGAGCTAAGTCCCCAATCAAAACCGCTAAAGCCAGGCCGCGAATCGGCATCATCAAGGGTGCAACAATCATCGCCCCAATAATCACGGCTGCACTATTACTCAACAGGCCCAGCGTAGCAATCAGACAAGAACCCACAATCAAAACCAGGTAGGAAATATCGGGATCACTCTCATGCCACAGGAGGGCGCGCAGTTGGGTTAATTCCTGACTCGAAGCTCGATTCCGGCGAAAATGAATTACTTGCTCAACCAGGCCCTGCCAATAGCGCATGAATTGACTCATTCGGAATCGCCTCAGAGAGATCAGGGAGCAGTCTAGGGACGGCTACGGGGATATTGGGTCATCAGACGGCGGACTTCTTCGGCATGGTAGGAGCTACGGGTTAAGGGGGATGAAACGACCTGTAAAAAGCCTAAGGATTCCCCTAAGGTTTGCCAGGCCTGGAACTGGGCCGGGGTAATAAATTCAGCCACGGGCAAATGCTTCGGACTGGGTTGGAGATATTGCCCCAGAGTAAGAATGTCACAATCCACGGCCCGTAAATCCTGCATCACAGCTTCAACTTCGGCGTTTGTCTCCCCCAGGCCCGCCATCATGCCCGACTTGGTATAGATCCAGGGAGCCTCCGCCCGGACACGCTTGAGTAATGCCAAAGTTCGCTGGTAATCCCCTTGGGGACGGGTTTTGCGGTACAGGCGGGGGACAGTTTCTGTGTTGTGATTCAGAACATCAGGCTGGGCCTGGAGAATTAAATCAAGGGCTTGCCAATTGCCGCACAGATCGGGAATCAACACTTCAATGGTGGTCTGGGGGGAACGCTGCCGGACTTCTTGAATACAGCGGACAAACTGACTCGCCCCACCATCCGGCAGATCATCGCGATTCACCGAAGTAATAACGACATGATTGAGATTTAGACGGCCAACCGCTTCAGCTAATCGGATCGGTTCGGTAGCATCGAGGGCCTGGGGTTTCTTCTCAAAATCAATATCACAATAGGGACAAGCACGGGTACAGGCCGGCCCCATGATCAAAAACGTAGCTGTGCCTTGATGGAAACATTCGCCAATATTAGGACAGGAGGCTTCTTCACAGACCGTATTCAGATTTAAATCGCGGAGCAAGCTTTTCACATCTCCCACCCGTTGCCATTGGGGAGCCTTGACCCGCAGCCAATCTGGTTTAACTGCCATACCGTTTCCTGTCTTAACCATCGTTCACCCTAGTTTAGCAAACTCGGTCTTTTTATAGTTTTAAGCTAAAAAATAAACCGGAGAGAGCAATCTCCCCGGCCAGTTGGGTGTTAATTATTTTCAGTCAATCCTGAGCCTTAATCCCGCCCATTCAAGGCAATCAACAGTCGCAGGATAAAGATAAACAGGTTGACATAGGTCAGGTACATGGACAAGGCCGCAGGCAGATATTGATCATCTTGATAGGTACGAGGGAGCACATAAAAGTCCACCACCGCGGCCCCCACAAACAGGATCACCCCAATTCCAGAAATGGCAATTTCGAGAAAGGTGGGCGTGAAAATCCCAAAAACAGCAAAGAGAACCTGAGCCAAAATCACCACAAACAGGGCGATAATCCCCAACTGGATCGTCTTGGTTAGGGCCATGCCATCTTTATCGGACAAATTGGAGCCAATCGGCCGGGCCGCAATAAAGGTCACGCCACAGCCAAGGGCCGCAATCCCGATGCCACCAATGCCGACCCCCTTAGTTTGGAGAGCCACAAATAATAAGCCAGCCAAGGTATAACCTGTCAGCAAACTATAAGCTGCCAAAAGAGGTAATGCTGCCGCCTTATTCCCAGACTCAGCCACACCACGAGCAACAAAGAACAAAATCAGGGAAGCAATAATCGCCACGATAAAGGTGGGCATGAATAGTTGTGGAGCCGAGGAAATGACCCCCAGGCCACCCCAGGCCCCAACCGATGTTAAAACTAAGCCACCTCCGACAAAGGGCAGGGCATTGGCAATCACACTGGGGCCAATGATGGCACTACTTTGGGCCTGGCGAATCGCGTCCCGAAAATTACTGGTACTACTCACCGCAGTTCTCCTTGGTTACGCACGACTTGGGAGTTAGATATTTTTTATTTTGCCATATTCATCTCAGCCAGGTCAGCCCGACTCCATACGGAGAACCGCCCTTCGTCAGGGTTTATTCATGGGGATTCACGCATCTTTCTTGATCTGAGGGGCTAATTGCCCTCGGGTATCTTAGACATCTCGATCAACTAAAACTGTCTCTAACCAGGCCGGTGGATCGGGGATGGGATTCCCCAGCCGGGCCAAGAGCCGCCAAGCTACCATATGCACAATCAACGCATAGATATAGGATTGGCAAAAGACTAGAACTACCGCCGTGGCCTGAATTAAGCCAAAACTGGGAATCAGCAAAATCCCCAATTGCACTAACGCCCAGTCCAAAAAGCTGGTGACTTGTTGGTTGACGTAAATCCAGAGGTTTTCCCCCAGCAACGCCGACACCACCAGGATCTGAAAGAAAAAGCCAATACTTCCTAGAACCGCTCCCCAGAATAGGGAAATGTGCCAAGGTGCTTTTCGTTTCCAGAGTCCCCCTAACACTACGCCGAGAATTCCGTGAGGCAACAGATATTGAAGACTGCGAGGCGGCCCCATCAAAACTGAGAGTAACAGGGCACTGACAATAGCCCCCATCCAGGCCGCCCGCCGATGCCACCGTAAATAAATTAGCGCTACGGGAATTGGGAAGAAAATCCTTAATAGGGGCCCCGCTGGAACATAGAAATTGATCAGCCAAATTAAAGCCGCAGCACTGGCTAAAAAGGCAGTTTCGGTAATAACCAGGGTGCGTTGAATCTGTTGACGAATCAGGGCCTGGGCATAGTCTGGATCAGAAATGGTTGCGGTACTGAGTTCTGAACCAGGCCAATCCTGATCATCCAGAAAAGAATCATCTCCATCCTCCGGCGTGGGGGGCAGGGAACTCATGGGGCAGGAATGACAAAAACCAGAGGACTTTTCAGCATTTCTCCATCTTAGACGGTTCAGCTATCCAGACCAACTCCAGGCCAAAGAGGGTCAATAGTTCCCGAGGATGCTATAGAATATGCCAGGTATAGCATTGGGTGAGGCCAAACTGGATGAGCGAAACTTACGACTTTCATCAACCTTCTGAGCACCAAGGTCATGAAGCAGACCCCTCGCCTGTGGATGCTGCCCCAGAAGTCAGTTACGCTGAACCTGCACCCTTAGCCATTGAAACTGAGCCGGGTCCAATTGCCCCCATTGCCCCAGAACCTACCCCAGCCGGGATGAGTGATGAGCAAATGCAGCAAATTCGGGAAAAACTCTACTGGCTCTTGACGGTTTTCCCAGAACAGGTCGGAAACTTCTTTGGTGAATACAAACAGCCCCTCACCACTGCGGCCATTGTTGTTGCCACGATTCCCTTTGTTGCTCTGGCCGTGGCGATTCTAGAAGTTATTGAGACCATTCCTCTCTTAGCTCCGACTTTTGAACTGATTGGGTTTGGCTTTAGCAGTTGGTTTGTCTATCGCTACTTGTTATTTGCCAAAAGCCGGAAGGAATTTGTCCAGAATATTGAGGACTACAAAAAACAAATTTTGGGGAGCATTGAACCCCCACAATCTTGAGGTCTTGGGCTGATTATCCATAAGCTTAACCCCTATCCCCGACTCAAGTGAATCTAGGCTTCGGATTGGGGATTAACCCGCTGGAGTTGCCAGAGAATTTGGTTCCCTTCTCGCCGAACTCGGGAAATTGCCCAATTGCGCCATGTCCATTCATCGCCGCGACTGGTAACTGCACTGGCATTGACATCCATCAAATCCGCAAGTTCTGAACTACTAATTAAGTACCCGGCATTGGCAATCGCATCGGCCACGTGCAAGGTTGTAATTAAGTCCACCAAATTTTGCATCCGTGGTGTAGTTGCTCCGCTGGGAAAGTTAGCTTCTGAGTAGTGGGGGAGTAATTCTGAGAGATTAGCCATCATGGTTTGTTGAACCTCATTTTTATGGCATGGTTAGTACCCCCTTTATAGCTTATCTAAAGATTTTTGTTAGGGCTTTCCTGGCCTAGTAACTAAGCCATGATTGGAGTATCTGGAACCAGCGATAAAATTGAAGCTACCGCCCCACTAATTCAGCTACAGGTAAGGATGGCCAATGGGCAAAGGCTGGCAGTTAATCCTGAGATTGAGCTTAGGTGTGATCTTGACTTTGCTCCTCAGTTGGCTTGGATTGGGCCAGGCCTGGGGAACATTCCCGATCATTCGCAGCCAAGTCAATTATTACGGCATCACCGGCAAAACCGCATCGGCCCTGCGCCAACAGATGAATCAATTGGGGCCCCTGGCTGAAAATGGCAGACGCTTTGATGCCTATACAAAATGGCACGTGGCCTGGCGGTATCGTTACGGCTCACTTGGGGGGAGTTGTCGAATGACATCTTTGACTGTCCATACTGACATCACCTACACCATGCCCCAATGGCAAAACCTTCAACAAGCACCCCGTTCACTTCAACAGCAATGGCAACGCTACTACCAGGCCCTGCAACTCCATGAAGACGGTCATGGTAATCACGGTCGTTCCGCTACCCAAGAAATTTGGCAACGTTTAAGCAACCTCACACAACCCACCTGTACTTCCATGAGTCAAATTGCCAACCAAGCAGCCCAGGGGATTATCAACCGTTACGCCCAAAAGGATATTGACTATGATCGCCAAACTGGCCATGGCCGTACCCAGGGAGCCGTTTTTCCCTAAACATAGGCAAAATTCACCCAGGAGATTTGCGAATTAAGTCAATCGCACTTAAAAAGGTAAATCATCTGGGGGTAAATCTGGTTCAACCAAGGGACGAGTTGCGGTGGCTGGTGGTGGGGGTACGGGTGCACTGGAGCGAGCAGGGGCAGCAGCAGCCACCGGGGAAGGAGAGACTGGCGTGACCGCAGATGCAGGTTTACTAGTTAGAGAAGCGGGTTCGGCCTGGCGAGTGACAATTTGGCCATCCCCCGTCAACCAATGAATCTTGCTCGCCGTCAGTTCAGCCCGCTTTTCCTTGAAGCCTTCCGGTCGTTCCCAGGTATTCATGTTCAACCGCCCTTCAATTAAGAGGCGATCTTGGAGCTTGCATTGGTCTTGCATTTGTTGAGCTAAATTACCCCAGCCAATTACCTTGAGGGTTTCGGGAGGATCTTCGGCCCGTTGCCCCGGAAACTGAACGATCATCGTGGCAATGGGAGTTTGATTATCTTGGGTATAGCGTAGTTCTGGCGGTTCAATGATTTCTGCCATTAAGACACAACTATTCATGGCCTTAAGTTCCAAGGAATCAGGAGCAAACTTAGTATAGCGTTAGGTTTGCTGGGAAAATAGCATTACCTCTGTCAGATGAAACAGGCGAAAGTTAGGAAACATTGACGGGCACAATCCTTTTGGGCTTTTAGCGTTTTTTCAATAAATCCCATCACCTTAGTCTGTCCCTTTTCTGATTCTGTGATGGCGTTCTGGGCGAGTTCTTTAAGGGTTAGGCATTTTGTGGCTTGGAGAAATTTTCTTGCCACTTGATTTCAGTCTCTATGTCTTCAAGCAGTTGCTTGGCGAGTTCATCTTGGATAGCTTCAGGAAGCTCTTTAGTGGTCTCTAGGACTTTACTGAACGGCGATGGCAACATCATAATTGACCTTTTTGAGTATAAAGCTAATTCAAAAGTTTAAAGTCAAGTTTTTGGCTAATTGCGATAACGGGGTTCCGATGCAGCAGCCATAATCCGGTATTTTGGAAGGGCGGATATTCACAATAGGCTAGGGTCAACCATGTTTTGGCAAGGCATTACCAGCAGCAGTCCAATCAAATTTGGGACTGATGGGTGGCGGGGAGTTATTGGCGCAGAGTTTACCTTTGAGCGGCTAATTCGGGCTGCCCAGGCCGCGGCCTTAGTCCTTGATACCACCTATGGCCCATCTAGCAAAAGTCAGCAAATTATTGTTGGTTATGATCGGCGGTTTCTGGCCGAAGAATTTGCCCAGGCCGTGGCGGAAACCCTGAAAGAATTGGGGTTTGATGTTCTTTTAGGGAATCAATTTGCCCCCACGCCGGCCTTTAGTTGGGCCGTTAAACAACACAAGGCGTTGGGCGCGCTGGTGATTACGGCCAGTCATAACCCCGGCATCTACTCTGGTCTGAAAGTGAAAGGGGCCTTTGCTGGTTCTGTGCCGCCGGAAGTGACCGCAAAAATTGAGGAGGAATTAACTCGTCCCCATCTCCATATCCAGGCCCGCACCGGCAGCATGACACCATTTGACCCCTGGCCAAGTTATTGCCAGGCCCTCCAGGAAAAAGTTGATCTACCGGCGATTCAAACTGCGATAAAAACCCATCACCTGACTGTTTGGGCCGATGTGATGCATGGCAGTGCTGCGGGGGGCCTGGGCCGAATTTTGGGAGAGCCAATTCAGGAACTCAATTCTGAACGAGATCCCCTTTTTGGTGGTGGCGCGCCGGAACCCATTGGCAAATATCTCCAGGCCAGTTGTGCCACAATTCGCCAGGCCGCCCAGGAAACCCAAGGGAAAACCGTTGGCTTGGTTTTTGACGGGGATGCGGATCGGATTGCGGCTATTGATGCTCAAGGGAATTTATTAACCGCCCAACAGTTAATCCCAATCTTGATTGATCACTTAACGGTGCAGCATGGCTATCGAGGCGAGGTGATTAAATCCATCAGTAGTTCTGATTTGATTCCCAAGGTGGTAGCCTTACATGGTCTCAGCCTCTATGAAACCCCAATTGGCTTTAAGTACATTGGTGATCGGATGCTTATGGGTGAAGATGTCCTTTTAGGAGGGGAAGAATCCGGTGGCATTGGCTATGGCAACCACACTCCTGAACGAGATGCCCTGTTGTCAGCACTTTATGTTTTGGAGGCGGTGGTTAAGTCGGGCCTGGATTTAGCGGCTTACTATCAGTCTCTCCAAGTCAAAACGGGGTTCACCTCCTACTACGACCGGATTGATCTGCATCTGCCAAATTTAGCCGTCAAGGATAAACTGCAACATCTCCTGGAAACCAATCCACCCCAAACCGTTTTCACAACCCCCGTTGAAAAATTACAAACCATTGATGGCTTTAAGTTCCATTTAGGGGATCACGGTTGGTTATTAATTCGGTTTAGTGGCACGGAGCCGTTATTGCGCCTCTACTGCGAAAGTACCTCCCCGGAGCAAGTACAGGCCACCCTCAATTGGACCAAGGCTTGGGCAGAAGCAGCCAGCTAAGAAATGGAAAATTCATCATGAATGTTGCTAATTATTAAGTTTCATGCAGACTTGACCAATCTGGTAGTATTTGGACACAATTGAAAGCAGTTGATTTTTTGGGTCTTAGGGCCTAGCACGTTAGTTTACCTGGGCAGTTGGGCATGGAAACACTGGAGTTTGTCATTTATCCGGATGGGCGAGTGGTGGAGCGGGTGACGGGAATTTCTGGCTCGTCTTGCGCGGAAGTGACAGCAGCCATCGAAGCGGAATTGGGCTGTGTCATCAGTCAACAACCTACCTCGGACTATTTTGCTTCCACCTTGACCCAACGCCAAGAAACGCCAGCGCAAGTTAGTTTCAGTGAGTGGTAGTTCTGCTGAATGCTTTTAGTTTGTTCATAATCTATCTTTTACCCTTGGGAAAAATCATGTCTCACTTCAGCCAAATCAAAACCCAAATTCGCAGCCTCCCGGCTCTCAAGTCGGCTTTGAATGATTTAGACCTAGCTTGGAAACCCGGCCCCCAACCCCTCCAAGGCTACCAAGGACAAACCCAAACGGCCGATGTGGTCATTCCCCAAGATAATGGCTATGGCATTGGCTTTCGCTGGAATGGGACAGAGTATGAACTGGTGGCAGATTTAGAACTTTGGAACCAGGCCTGGAGTGTTGAACGGTTTTTGGATAAAGTCAATCAACGTTATGCCTACCATGCCGTGCTCCAATCAGCCCAGGCCCAGGGATTTGCCGTCACAGAAGAAGAACAACAAAACGATGGCAGTTTGCGGTTAGTGGTTCAACGTTGGCGGGGTTAGGCTCTATGGAGCGGTCGGGCCTGGAACCGGAACTGGGGGGCCTGGTACGGCAGAAAGGGGTGTATGTGGATGAGGTCACTTGCATTGGCTGTAAACACTGCGCCCATGTGGCCCGGAATACTTTTTTTATTGAGCCAAACTACGGCCGCTCGCGGGTTGTCCGTCAAGATGGCGATAGCGAAGATCTGATCCAAGAAGCGATTGATACCTGCCCGGTAGATTGTATTCATTGGGTTGATTACACCAAGCTCAAAACCCTGGAAGCCGAGCGTGAAACCTTAATCATTCCTTTGCCTGGATTTCCGATAGACCGGGCCGCGATCCGCCGCAAAAAACGCCCCGCCTAGATTGAACTTGCGCTAGTAGGCCCCCTGTTGGAACAGGACAATGCGAAGGGTTTCAACCAGAATTTCTAAATCTAGGTTAAACGACCAGTTATCAATGTAATAGAGGTCAAGGCGGGCGGCTTCGTCAAACTGCCCAATTTTAGAGCGACCCGAAATTTGCCATAGCCCCGTAATTCCCGGTAAGACATGGTGGCGAATATGATGCCAAGAATTAAACCGTTGCACATCGCGCACAGGCAGGGGCCTGGGGCCAACTAAACTCATCTGACCGAACAAAATATTAAATAACTGAGGCAACTCATCAATACTGGTACGTCTTAACCAACGGCCGAAGGGGGTAATCCGGGGATCATCTTTAATCTTAAATAAAATCCCATCACAGGACTCATTCGCCGTTTCGAGTTCCGCTTGGCGGTGGTGAGCATTGCAATCCATGGTGCGGAATTTCCACATCTGAAAGACTCGCCCCCGCAATCCAACCCGTTCTTGGCAAAAAAATACTGGGCCGGGGGAGGTTATCCTAATGCCCACTGCCACAACAATAAATACTGGCGCGAGCAGCACCACCCCCAATAATGCTCCAACCACATCCAGGCCCCGTTTAAGGCGATATTCCAGGCCATTGAGATAGGTCACTTCTGCCCGGAGTGTGGGTAATGCTGCAAAAATTTCGGGAACCCCGCGCCGGTACAAAATATCCAAACTGGAGGGAACCAAACGCAAATGAATTCCCCGTTGGCGCAGTTGCCAATAGAGGGTCGAAGCTAAATCCGTGGGGGGTAAATTTGCAGCAAGTACCTCTTGGGGATTGGCCTGGAGAATGGCCTGCCAAGTTTCCGGGGCATAGGCGGCATTGGCCTGGGCCGTCCCGACAATCGCATAATGGGACTGCTTTTCCAGAGTATGAAGTAATAGTTCTAACCGTTCTGCCGGGGCAATTAAAAAAACCCGCACTTGTTGTTGATACGCCCGCAGTTGGGTCACCAAAGTTGCCAAAAGCCGCAAGCCAATAACCAGTATGACACTGCCAATCCAGGCCATGAAAAATAACGACCGTGGCATATCCAAAGTGGGATCATAGCAATAACTAATCACTAGGGACAAAATGTAGCCCAAACTGACTAACTGCCCGGCCCGGAGATAGTTTTTCCAGTCCCGGCGTGGATGATACAGCCCACCCATGGCCAAAATCAGTAAAATGCCCAGGGCAAAGCCCCAGAATAAACTTGGCAGCCCAAACCACTCCCACCACACCAGTTCCGGGGGAATCGGGGAATAGAGGCGATTAAACTTCAGCCCAAGCTTCCAAGCCCCCACCAAGGCCAGCAGATCACAACTGAGGAGCAGGAGGGTTTGATAGCCTTGTTGGGAAAACAGCCAGGATAACTGCACGGGGTGGGGGGCACGAATATCTCGCTCTCCCGATCTGGAAGCCAGTTTTTTGGCCAGGCCTGGAAACACATTGCCTCCCACACTCTCCCTAGTTCTACTATTGGCCAAAAGTAAGAGGAACTTGCCACCGGGCCGGGGAAATTCTCCAATTCTGCCTCTGCTGGAGAGTGGTCAGGATGTCCCTCTGGCAGTACTTGTGTCACGCTATAGTCAAGATTCAGTCCCTTACCTAGTTTAGGTCTCTAAGCCTTTAGCCAACAGATTATGCTGCTCCATCTTTCCACCTGGCCGGAAGTTGCCACCTACTTAGAAACTTCTACGGGGATTATTTTACCCATTGGCTCCACGGAACAACATGGCCCCACCGGGTTAATTGGCACGGATGCGATTTGTGCGGAACTAATTGCCAAGGGAGTCGGGGAGGACACCAATGCCCTGGTGGCCCCAACCCTTAACGTTGGCATGGCCCTGCACCACATGGAATTTCCCGGCAGTATGAGTTTACGCCCCAGTACCTTGATTTTGGTAATTCGCGATTACTTAGTCGGTTTAGTCCAGGCCGGGTTTACGAAATTCTTTTTGATCAATGGTCATGGGGGAAATATCGCCACCGTCAAAGCCGCGTTTGCCGAAACCTATGCCACGGTTGCAGATCTAGGGCTGCCCCAGGCCAACCTGGTTCAATGTCATTTAGCCAACTGGTTCATGGTTGGGGCGGTAATCAAACGGGCTAGGGAATTATATGGCGATCAGGAAGGTTCCCACGCCACCCCCAGTGAAGTTGCCGTGACCCAATTTGCCTATCCCGCCACTATTAAACAGGCTCCCTTAACGACCCCAGTGAATCGGGATCATGCCATCTATGGAGCCGCTGATTTTCGCCAACGCTACCCGGATGGGCGGATGGGATCAAACCCAGGCCTGGCCACCCCGGAACATGGGCAAGAACTCTATCAACTGGCCGTCACTGAACTGAGTAAGAGCTATCGACAATTTTTAGCGGCTCAGTGATGGGGGTAGGGTTTTCCGATATGATGATCCTGATGCTGCCGTTGAGAAACATTCAACTGATATTATGGAAACTCTCAAAATTACCGTTTATATTGTCGTTAGTTTTTTCGTCCTGCTGTTTGTGTTTGGGTTTCTCTCCAGTGACCCCTCCCGGAACCCGAAGCGCAAAGATCTAGACTAGACAAACTCAAGGGGGAGGCTGCACCCTGAGAAGAGCACCCTAGCGGTTGTTTTTAATTGGCCGGATTATGCCTGTTCTCCCCCCCCTATTTCTCTCTCTGCCCCCCCAACCTTTACCCCCTCCAACCACTCTTCCTAAACCGGCTGAACTAAGCGATCTCAGTGGAGAATCAGAGGCAGCACTGTTAGGGCCTGGAGTTAATCTGGCAAAAACAAACGCCCCAAATACGCCATCTCCGACTCAAGTTCGCTTTGTTGTTGCCCCCCCCATCCCCTGGCAAAAGCCGACTCGAGTTGACCTAGCCCAAGTTGAAATTACAGTTCCTACCCCTGGCAATCTAGAAGCCCCGCCGCTCCAGGCCAATCAAAGTAGTACTGAACCCCTGGAAACCCTGGCAGATCGGCAAGAATACGATACCCTGCGCCAGTTTTTTAATGCCATTGGTGATGTCTTTATCCGCTTTCGGGAAGCCGAACTAACCGCCGACCGAGTCCAAACCGACTTAAACGAAAACATCCTAGTCGCGGAGGGCAATGTTGTCCTCACTCGCGGGGATCAAGTGATTCGGGGAGATCGCTTAGAGTACAACCTGATTTTGGATCGGGGTGTTGTTACCCAGGCCAGCGGGGCGATCAATATCCAAAAAACGGATCAGTTTACGAGTCCGCGCGTGGCAACGCCTAATCTGCCCGGATTACCCACCTTGCCTAGCTTCCAGTCTGCCAACAATCCCGTTAATCCTGAAGGACAGTCGAATATTGATCGGCTGCTGTTCATAGCAGATCGCTTGGAATTTGATGGGCGGCGATGGTATGCCAGTAATTTGCGGTTGACCAATGACCCCTTTACTCCGCCCGAACTGGAATTTCGAGCCAGAGAAGCAACCCTGGAACCCATTTCGCCTAAAAATAGCCGCTTAATTGCCCGCCAAGGCCGATTAGTCTTCGATCAATCCCTGGCCATTCCAATTCCGCGGGAAGAATACATTTTAGGTGAACAGCAAGAAATTCTCCCTTTTCAAGCTGGTTATGACAGCACCGATCGAGGTGGTTTTTACTTGTCAAAGGCGTTTAGCCTTGTTCGCAATAGCTCTACCAGTTTAATCTTGTCTCCTGAGTTCTATCTACAACGGGCAATTAATAGTAATTTTGATCTGGGTCAAACAGACATCTATGGGGCGACTCTCCAGGTTAGACACGGGTTTACTCCCACTACGAGGTTGCTTGGCTATGGCTTGATTACAAATCTGGATCCCAGTGCTTGGCCCAATACGGCGCGGGGAAATTTATTGCTGCAACAAAGCTTTGCCTCTGGTTATGTCTTGAATACCCAAGGAATTTTCCGGGAGCGACTGATCAATGGTTCTCTGGGGGAGCAGGATTTACAGAGTAGCTTAGGGGGGGTGTTTATTTCCCCGAATATTACTTTGGGGCAAACAGGAATTAATCTGAACTACCAGGCCGGGGGACAATACATTACGGCCAATAGTGATCAACCCAGTTTAGGAACTCAACCAGGCCTGGGGCGTTTACAAGGGGTAGTCAACCTCTATCGAGAATTTCGGCTCTGGCAAGGTCAGACACTTCCACCCACCCGTGAAGAAGGCCTACGCTACAGTCCCGCCCCATTACAGCCCTATTTCTCCATTTACTTCACGGGGCAAGCTGTGGGTACTTATTACACCAGTGGCAATACACAACCCGCTTTACAGGGGGGTGGAGGCTTTCGAGGACAGTTAGGGCATTTAAGGCGTAATTGGTTTGACTATACAGGCTTTGATGTGGGTTACAGTCAGACCTTTAGCAGTGGTGGCTCTCCCTTTTTGTTTGACCGGATCGCCGACTTTAGTGTGCTCAACGTAGGAGCGCGGCAACAACTCTATGGGCCTGTCCTCGTGGGTGTCACCTCACAATTAAATGTCGGCACAGGTAACTTTTTTAACACAAATTTTTTCCTCGAGTACAGTCGCCGCACCTATGGGTTGTTTATTCGCTATAACGTGGATCTGGGCGTGGCGGGGATCGCCTTTCGGATTAATGGGTTCAACTGGCAGGGCAACACCAATCCCTTTAGCAGTCCAAATATCGGAGTGGTTCAGGATGGGGTGATTCGCCCGGATCGCTAAAAATATCAGGAATTTGGGAACTGTTGACTCTCCTCGATAGAAGCTTATAGCTTTGTCAAGAAATGGGTTGAGCCAAAGTTTTATTACTACTAAGTTATAGACCGTTCAAATATTCTTAAAGACTTGAATGCTAAAAATGGCAGGAAAGTAAAAAGGCTTTTTCGGACTTCTGACCATCAGTGGCTACTTTCAGAATATGATGATCCAATCATTACCCTGACTTTATCGACTCTTGAGCTTTAAATTAATATTGCCGAACTTTATGAAACAATTGACTTCTTAAAAGCCTAATATTGAATGGTTGAACTAGGGATAGAATATACATAACAATTTTGAGGAATTGGTTTTGACTTGGCCATCCTGGAAGGGCATATTTTATTTCAATATCTTTATTGGGAGACCTGGGTGATGATTCCCGGAGAAGTTTTACCTGAATCAGGCCAGATTTTGCTGAATTTAGATCGGCCTACTGTCGTTCTGCCTGTCTCTAACTCTGGTGATCGTCCGATTCAAGTTGGCTCCCATTTTCACTTTTATGAAGTCAATCGCAGCCTCGAGTTTGATCGTGACCAGGCCTGGGGAATGCGCTTAGATATTCCGGCGGGGACGGCGGTGAGGTTTGAACCGGGGGATACCAAAACCGTGCAACTTGTAGCCATGGGGGGAAAGCGGGAAATTTATGGCTTCAATGGCCTGGTGTCTGGAGCCTTGGATGCACCCAAAGAGGTAACCAGCTAACTTTATGTCTCCCAGGGGATCAACTGGGTTTAAACGTATCGTATAGTTCGACAATATCTAAGGTCTTTTCACACTTAGGGTCTAAGCCAGCAAGAGCCTTACACAAATCAACTCCGAAAAAATGTCCAATCGCGCAAATAGGGCTAGGACGTGGATTTAACTCGATAAAATAAGATTTGTCATCGCACACTATAAAATCAATATCAAACAGTCCTGTAAATTTTAGCTCCCCTAGCAGTTTTCTTGTGGATGCCTCAGCTTCCTCAGCCTCAATATGTTTAACGCTTACGGCATGACCTGTATCATTGATTTCTACCTTCTTGCAAGTAAACATAGCCTTTACTTCCCCCTCAAAGGCAACCCCAGCCGTGACAGTACCCAGGCCTGGCAAAAACTCTTCAATAAATGTTTCATCGGCATCCAGCAGCCAAGTCGTATTTCTGCCTAGGAGTTCACGCGCTAACTTTTTGATGATTGATGGTTTACAGAAGTTACGGTTTTTTGAGCCATTTTTCAATTCTTTCTCATTGGTACAGATGAGAACCCCATCACCACCATGGCCAACTGCTTTTTTTAACACAACTGGAAAATCAGCCGGATTCAACCCATCCAACTTAAATTTCTTGGGCATATCTATATTTAATCTGGTGGCGATGCTGTTGATATAGACCTTGCTATAGGTAATTCCATGGGCTGCTGTCCCCCCTAAGGAGTGTCTGATCAGGTCCTGATTTGGAAAATTTTCTCCATCTAGACGATAGACTCGCTGCATCAGTGCCACGGCTAATTCATCCCCAGGGACTATAAAGTTGATGTGGAAATCACTGATGGCCTGGGCTAAATCTCTTGAGGTTCTATGGACAAACTGGCGACCTGGCTGTAGGGAACTCAGTAGATGGTATCCTTCCACGGCACTACTTCTTAAAACTGGCGCGCCCGCTGGACTGAGGACAAACACCTGAAAACCTGCGGTTAATAAACTATCGGGAAGTCTATATAAGCCCACATACTTATCGGTACAAAAGATCAGGATTCGGTTCACAACACAAAACTTTCTCGAGAATTGATTGCCTTAGGAATTCAGGGACACCCTTAGATCAACTTGGATCAACAAGGCTCAAACTCATCTGTAAGGATCAGCCCCAACTAACGCCACTGTAATACGCGCCCATTGTATAAATTCATACTCTGCTCCACTCCCTCCCGCACACAGGCCGTCACCGCTGCCACCGCCAAATCTAAAACATCAGGGAGTACTTTCAGATCCTCGCTGGAAAAATTAGCTAAGACATAGGGCACAGCATCCCTTGGCCCCTTTTGATTCAGGCGAAATTCATTGGCAATGCCAACTCGCAACCGGGGAAACTGCTCACTGCCCCCATGACTGATGATCGAGCGCATCCCATTATGACCACCGGAAGAACCACCTAGGCGGATCCGGACACGTCCCAAGGCCAAATCCGCATCATCATAAATGACCAGAATTGAATTTAGGGGTAGCTTATACCAATCAAGCACGGCTCGCACGGACTGTCCCGACTGGTTCATATAGGTGGTGGGCTTGAGGAGACGGATTTTGCCTAGACCGGGAGTTATGCCTTCCCCAAATAAGCCGTGAAATTTGGAGTGCTGAGCTAGGGGAATATGCCAGGCCTGGGCAAGGGCATCAATAACCCGAAAGCCAATATTATGTCGGGTTTGGGCATACTTATCTCCGGGATTACCCAGGCCCACAATCAACTGGGGCATGACCAACTCGGCCATAGCTTAGGCAGCCGATTCCACAGATTCAGGCGATTTTTCAGGAGTTGCAACTGCTTCCACAACCGAACTCACCTCAACCGCCTCAATTTCAGACTCTATTGGGGCAGACTCCGGGGCCTGGGCAGGCAAAGAAGCTGGCGGGGCTGGTTCACTTTCTAAAGCAGCAGCTTGCCGTTTGAACTCATCCTGAAAATCTCGGGACGCGTCTTGAAAACTCCGCAGAGCCTTCCCCAAACTTTTGCCAATTTCCGGCAGCTTTTTCGGGCCAAAGACGAGTAACGCCACGACCAAAATCAAGATCATTTCCGGCAAGCCGATGCCAAAAAAATTCATAGTCCTTAATCCTTAACCTTTCCAACTGGCTGTGAAGCCGTCCAAAATCAAGCTGGAGTTGTAAATTTCCAAAATAATCAGTAAGAAGACTAAAAACAGCCCCATAAACACCGCCATCAACGGAGTCGTCCCCCAGCCAGGAGCAACTTTCCCATATTCAGAGTTGAGGGGACGGAGAATATCGCCTAACCAAGTACGCTTTGCCATAGGTGTATTACTTAAATGAGCAGAGTTTTAACGTTCCGTAATATTATAGAGGAAACTGATCCCCTGAATACTCTATGTCCTACGAGCCTGCAACAGTTCTTAGTATTACCCTTGCCGCCATCTGTATCGGCATTACTGGCTACTCTATTTATCTCTCCTTTGGCCCGCCTTCCAAAGAACTGGCGGATCCCTTTGATGACCACGAAGACTAAAAATCTTCAATTCCCTGTTGTCGCCCAAATTTTCTCAAGTTTTTTAGATCAAACATCTAACCAGGCCTGCTATACTGAAAGACCGGGCATTAAATTGCCTTGAGTTGGCCTGTCCACAAACCCCCGTTTTCAAGCCAATTAACAGGAGTGCCAGAGTGACCAAAGGCAGCGATGTAGAAAAGACCGCCCCAAATACTGGGTTTAACCCGGCTAATTTTCTGCAAGAAACTAAAGAAGAACTAAATAAAGTAGTTTGGCCCGACCGCCAACGGTTAATTGGAGAATCCGCCGCAGTTATTTTAATTGTCTCCCTCTCGGCCGGTCTGATTTATTTGGTAGATCAACTTTTCAGTTGGCTGGCTGGGAGTATTTTTTAGAAATCCTATGGTAAACGATCTAACTGATTCCCCCCCTATCTATCCAACGGAAACGGCAGATATTGGTCAAAGTTATTGGTACATTGTCCAAGTTGCTTCTGGGTGTGAAAAAAAGGTTAAAAGCACCATTGAACAGCGGCTACACACCCTAGACGTGGCTGATCGCATCTTTCAAGTGGAAATTCCCCAAACCCCAACCATACGGATCAAAAAAGACGGCTCTCGGACTACTTCGGAAGAAAAAGTTTTTCCTGGCTATGTTCTGATTCGAGTTCGGGCCAACACAACACCAGAGGGAGTTTTAGAAATTGATGATGAGGCCTGGCAGGTTATTAAAAATACTCCCAACGTGATCAACTTTGTTGGCTCGGAACAACGGCGAGCTTCTGGACGCGGCCGTGGTCATGTCAAACCCCTCCCCTTAAGTCCTGCCGAAGTTGCCCGCATCTTCAAAAAAGTGGAAGAGCAAGAGCCGATTCACAAAATTGACTTGGTACTGGGTGACAAAGTCAAGGTTCTCAGTGGCCCATTTAAGGACTTTGAAGGGGACGTGATTGAAGTCAGCCCAGAACGGAGCAAACTGAAGGTCTTACTGTCTATCTTTGGACGGGAAACATCAGTTGAATTAGAAGTCAACCAAATCGAGAAACAGAGTTAGGATTTTGATTCATGGCTAAAAAAGTCACTGCAATTATTAAACTGGCAATCCAGGCCGGTAAAGCTAATCCTGCCCCACCCATTGGGCCTGCCTTGGGACAACATGGGGTTAACATCATGATGTTTTGCAAGGAATATAATGCCCGCACCGCCGATCAAGTGGGTACGGTCATTCCGGTCGAAATCTCGGTGTTTGAAGATCGCAGCTTTACCTTCATCCTCAAAACACCCCCAGCTTCTGTCTTAATCCAAAAAGCCGCTGGGATTGAACGGGGTTCTGGAGAGCCGAACAAGAAAAAAGTTGGACAACTGACTCGGGCCCAACTCCAAGGGATTGCCCAACAAAAAATGCCTGACTTGAATGCCAACGATATTGAAGCCGCCATGCGGATTATTGAAGGTACGGCCCGGAACATGGGTGTGACGATTGTTGATTAAGTTGCTAATTTAGTCGCAATGTTGAAAGTCTCAAAAGTTTTCAAGTTGCTTCCTGTTGATGTTCGCTATCTGAGTTATTAATGTTTACGGGGGAGGAACATAATTCCGTGATGACCCCAGGAGAAAACAATGGCAAAAGTCTCAAAACGGTTACGGGAACTCCAGGCCAAGGTGGAAGATCGTCCCTACTCTCCCTTGGATGCTTTGAATTTGCTCAAAGAAACGGCCACCGCCAAATTTCCCGAATCCGCTGAAGCCCACATTCGCTTGGGAATTGATCCTAAATATACGGATCAACAACTGCGAACCACGGTGGCACTACCCAAAGGAACCGGTCAAACGGTGCGGGTGGCGGTGATTGCACGGGGAGAAAAAGTCAACGAAGCCACCCAGGCCGGGGCCGACATTGCCGGCTCGGAAGAGTTGATTGACGAGATTCAAAAAGGGATGATGGATTTTGATTTGCTGATTGCCACCCCAGACATGATGCCCCAAGTTGCTAAAGTCGGTCGGATTCTCGGCCCCCGCGGGTTAATGCCCTCCCCCAAAGCCGGAACCGTTACCTTTGACTTGCCCCAGGCCATTTCCGAGTTCAAAGCTGGTAAACTGGAATTTCGGGCTGATCGGACGGGGATTGTTCACGTTCTTTTTGGTAAAGCGAGTTTTCCAGCAGAAGACCTGTTAGTTAACCTCAAAGCTTTACAAGAAACCATTGATCGGAATCGTCCTTCCGGAGCTAAAGGTCGCTTCTGGCGCAGTATTTATGTTGCTGCCACTATGGGCCCTTCCATTCAAGTGGATATCAGTGGTTTACGCGATCTCAAACTTGGAGAAGTCTAGGAGAGAAACCGTTCTGCCAATTTCAAGGGATAAATCTTTATTCCCTCACAACTAAATCGCCGGAGACAGTAGGTGCAGTTTGCTTAATATCCTGCCGAGGTAAACCCAAATCTTCAGGTTTCTTAGTTCACCTAAGCCTAACCTGATGAGTTTGCCCCCCGGCCTGTGTGGTAAGGGGGTTTGTTTTTGCCCAAAGATGGCTTGAGTTTTTCGATGCTGGTTTTAGATTTTGTTGTTCAGGAGGTGACCAGTGGGTCGTACCTACGCCAATAAACAAGAGATTGTGGCGGATCTCAAACAGTTGTTAAGTGAGTCCCAGATGACCATGGTGGTTGATTTCCAGGGTTTGACGGTGGCAGAACTAACAGATTTACGCAATCGCCTACGGCCGTCTAATACTGTCTGCAAGGTAACTAAAAACACCTTGATGGAAATTGCGATTACCGACCAGGCCAAGTGGCAGCCCTTAACTGCGTTTCTCCAAGGCCCCTCGGCGTTTCTGTTGGTGAAGGAGGATCTGGGTGGCGCGATCAAGGCCTATCAAGAGTTCCAGAAAGTCACCAAAAAAACCACCATTCGTGGGGGTGTCTTTGATGGCCAGGCCTTGAACGAGGAGCAAGTTAAAGCGATTGGTTCCCTGCCATCGAAGGAAGAGTTGATGGCTCAAGTGGCTGGGGCCTTAAATGCCTTGACGACCAAGATTGCCTTTGGGATCAAAGAAGTGCCGGCCTCCTTGGCGCGGGCAACCCAGGCCATTGCCGACAAAGGCGAAGGTTAAAGTTTTCCCTGATTCTCTGCTGATGATTGCGTTCAAAACAATCTGACTGAGTTGATTAACGTTTTTGTTTTTAGGAGTTTAGACAATGTCTGCTGCAACTGATGAAATTTTAGAAAAGTTGAAAACCCTCAGCCTTTTGGAAGCGGCTGAATTGGTGAAGCAAATCGAAGAAGCCTTTGGGGTCAGTGCTGCTGCTCCTGTGGGTGGGATGATTATGGCGGCCCCGGCTGGTGGTGCGGCGGCTCCGGCAGAAGAAGTGGAAGAGAAAACTGCGTTTGACGTAATCTTGGAAGAAGTTCCGGCTGACAAGAAAATCGCCGTTCTGAAAGTTGTTCGTTCTCTGACTGGCCTGGGGCTGAAAGAAGCCAAAGATGTAGTGGAATCTACCCCGAAACCCATTAAAGAGGGTGTACCCAAGGAAGATGCCGAAGCCGCCAAGAAAGAATTGGAAGAAGCTGGAGCTAAAGCCAGCATTAAATAGTTTTCAATTTAACCTGTTGATTTTCATCAAGTTTTTAGGGGTCGGCAACGGCTCCTTTTTTGTGGCTTGGGATCAAAGTTTTTAAGCCTTGATCAGATGTTTAGACTTTTTCGACTAACTTACGGCCCATCAACCCTTGGGGGCGAAGGATCAAAACCAAAAACAAGAGGCTAAATCCAACTGCATCCCGGAACCCCGACAATTCAGAGGGGACAAAACTCTCTACTAAACCGAGGAAAATCCCCGCCAACATCGTTCCCGGAATACTCCCCAGGCCACCCAAGACAATCACCGCCAGGCCCTTTAAGCCAAAACTGAGGCCAAACTGCGGCCCGGTAATGCTCACACTCGCGGCCACCAAGCTCCCGGCCACCGCGGCCAGAAAGCTACTGATAAAAAACGTCAAGCTAATAAACCAATCAGGATTAATCCCCAATAACTTTGCCGTTATCTCATCCTCTGCCACTGCTTGCATCGCCTTACCCATCCGAGTGCCACTAATCCAAAGGGTTAAGGTAATGAGTAACAGAACTGAAACGATAAAAATCACCAATTGACTGGTGCGAATCAACAGGGGGGAGGTCGTAGAGCCAAAATTAATCGCCGCCGGAATTTGACCATAGATCCCACTTGGCAAGGTATAAACTTCAGCCCCGACAAGGTATTGGATTAGGTTGACCAGGATGACCGCCACCCCCAAACTAGAAACAACGCCTAGGAGCGGTTCAGACCCCGCCTTTCGCAACGGACGAAAAGCCCCCCACTCAATTCCCAGGCCAACTAAGCCACACAAAACCCCACTCAAGATCACGGCCAGAGGAAAAGGCAAACTGAAGGGGAGTTGAGCATTGGCTAGAATGCCATTAAAACCGAACCGACTCCCAAGCAAACCATAGGTCAAGTAAGCGCCCAAGGCAAAAACCGGCCCGTGGGCAAAGTTAATCATCCCTAAAATTGAAAATACTAAGGTATAGCCCAAGGCAAACAGGGCATAGACGCTACCCAAGGAAAGACCATTCAAAACCGTTTGGAGAAAGTCAGCCATTTTATCAAGTTCAGGCAATTACCTGGAAGGAAGACATTAAAATTACTGAGGTATCAACAATAGCCAGAATTAAAGAAGAGGGCCAAATTTTGCTAAGGTGAATGGTGTCAATCCATCAGACAGATAAGGATTCCCACCCATCTTCTCTCCCTTGCCCTAACATTTTTCTATCACACTACTATATCTACAGCCAGCATCATTGCCCGATTCTGAACAAAGGTATTCTCATGGGGTTGACTGGTTCCTACTCGTCTGCATAGCACTCTAGCCCTGATCACCACAACCCACATTCCCCCTTTAGCCTCTATTTCTCCCTGCCTCTCCATGACGACAACTTACTCAGTCACAATTCATGATCGCCAACGCCAGCAAACCTACCAAGTTAGGGTTCCAGCGGATCGCTATATTCTCCATAGTGCCGAAGCTAATGGGACTGTATTACCTTTTGCTTGTCGGAATGGGGCTTGTACCACCTGTGCAGTGCGGGTCAAATCCGGCTCCCTGAGGCAACCGGAAGCGATGGGGCTTTCACCCAAACTCCAGGCCCAAGGATATGCCCTTCTCTGTGTCTCCTATGCTGAATCCGATTTAGTTGTGGAAACCCAAGACGAAGACGAAGTCTATGAACTCCAATTTGGGCGTTATTTTGGCAAGGGAAAAGTCCAAATCGGGCTACCCTTAGATGAAGACTAAGCCGGATATCCCCCATGAGTAATCAGTTTTTGGCCGATTGTTTGGCCGTTGCTACGGAAGCAGCTTTGGCCGGCGGGAAAATTCTCCAGGCCCATTGGGGGCAATTGGAAATGGTTGAAGAAAAAGGCCGGAGCGGCGATTTAGTCACGATTGCGGACAAAGAATCAGAAGCGGCAGTTTTAGGGATTCTGCGAAAAAACTTTCCTAGCCATCAAATTTTGGCCGAGGAATCCGGTCGGATCGGTATCAACACCAGCCCCTATCTCTGGGCGGTTGATCCCCTGGATGGAACAACAAACTATGCCCACCAATACCCTTTTAGTGCGGTTTCCATTGGCCTGCTCGTGGAAGGAGAACCACAAGTTGGGGTAATCTTTGATCCCTTTCATCAGGAACTGTTTGCCGCCGCTAAGGGCCTGGGAGCAACGGTTTCAACACCGCCATTCACAGCCGCCGCCACCAAGTATCTTTATGTTTCCCACACTAGCCAACTGCGGGATAGCTTACTGGTAACCGGTTTTGCCTACGACCGCCGTGAAACTTCCGACAATAATTATGCTGAATTTTGCTATCTCACCCACCTGACCCAAGGCGTGCGCCGGGCCGGAGCTGCGGCTATTGATCTGGCCTATGTGGCCTGTGGGCGGTTAGATGGCTACTGGGAGCGAGGCCTTTCGCCCTGGGATTTAGCTGCCGGAGTGGTGATTGTCCGGGAGGCAGGAGGGGTGGTGACCGCCTATGATCAGTCTGCTTTGGTTTTAGAAACAGGGCGGATTTTAGCCACTAACGGCAGAATCCACAGCCAACTCAGCCAGGCCCTAACTGCTGTTGCCCCAATCAAAGCCCAATTTCCAGATTTTTCTGCCTTCCCCTTCTTGACCTAGAGGTTTACTAGATACTAAAAAACCCCCGTTACCGAGGGTTAAAATTTAGTTTGTTTTTCTAGAATTGAGAACTTTGGGGTTCCTTAGAGCGACCATCAACCGCTAACTTAACCCGCCCAATTCTTAGCAGATTGATCTAAAACATAGGCAGCGACATTTTCAATTTGAGCTTCACTTAATCGACCACCAAAGGCAGGCATTGCGTTTTTGCCATTTTGGACTTGATACATAATGGCATCAGCAGAGTTCATCCCAAACTGCTCTAGGGCCTCTTTCTTGAGGGTTTTGTTGGCCATCACGACATTACCACCGCCCATGTGACAGGCTGCACAGTTAGCACTGAATACCTTGGCTCCATCGGCGATATCAGCCGCAAATGCCGGGTTACTCAGCCAAGTCGTTAAGGTCACTAGGGTCAAAGCCAGGATCGTTAATAACGTTTTCACAAGTATTCTCCTCTTCAGGGTTCAATTCTTAGGGCAAGTGTTAAAAGTGGCCAGTTCTATTTTGGGCATTTTTAAGAATGAGCTAGTCAACGGGATGCCAGCGGCCCAAGCCACCATCGGCAAGTTTACCAAATTTTCCATGCCAAATCCGTTAAGGAGCCGAATCAGCAAAGGTTTCTGTCCCCCAACCCGGAGCCACAGATGCAGCTCGAAGGATAAATGCGGCTAATTCTTCCAATTGCTCAGTCGTTAACCAGTTTTCTGGGACTTCTCGGCACCAGTAGCTTTCTTCGCTGCCATCATAGGTCATGGGGAGACGTTGAAAAGCCACCAAACTGGCAATACTGTCTCGGGGTGGGGCTGCTCCCTGAAGGTCTTTTAAGGATAAAGAGACAAGGGGATTCGGGAGGGTGGCCCCGCCGACATGGCAGTTTTTACAATTTTCTTCAAACAGACGCTTTCCTTGGGTTAACTCGGCTGGGGTAAACTCTCGGGTAGCACCTGTGGCATCTAGGGGCAAACTGACGGGTTGAGTGGCCTTGAGATATTGAGACACATAGCCATCAATCCCATTGACCGCCCAGGCCGGGTTACCCCAAACAAAACTCCAGGCCAGACAACTAACAACTAATGCTGTGATGCCAACCTGGAGCCAGGGGATTATTTTTGCAAGGGTGGGGAGTAATTGCGGGTGATTATTCATTCAGGTTAATTAGATTTAGTAATAGACCTTGCCGCCGCCCCATTTTTCACCCAGGATTTTGGGAGCCACCAGAATGTGACCAGCAATGTCAGCTAAGTCTTTATCGGTCAGGTTCCGCATCTTCGGAAAGATATCGGCACTCTTGAGGCTGGGGTGAACTTCGGCAATGGACTCTTCCCCATCATAGGTAGTTGGGTCTTTCATGTAGTCCACCAGGCCAGTAATACTATCCCGAGGTGGAGTCGCCAGGGCCAAGGTTTCTGTTGCCAAGTCAAGGCTAGGATTGGTTTTAGTTACCCCGCCCACATGGCATGTGGCACAGGCATAGTTAAATAACCGTTGCCCTTCTTCATATTGTTGTTTGGTTAAGGTAATGGATTTCCCTTGGCTATCGAAAGGAACAGTTAACACATCGGCCGTAAGTTCAGCCGCCAGCGCGGTTCCCGTCAACACTTGCCAGGTACAGAGGATCAGGGCCGCCGCCAGCCAGAAGCATCGTCTCAGCATAGTTCTCCGTGCATTTTCTTGATAGGTTGCAATCTCAGCAGTTAGGGTCAAGGGCGATCCCGATTAAGTTGGGGTGGATGGCACTGTTTGGGTCTGAGCAAATTTGCGGCACACCGGCACAGTCTTTCCCCAATGGGATCAATTACTAAATATCATGCCATTGCCCGGGCCTTTCCCAAAGTTGGCCTGGTGAAGTCTCCCATTTCAGCAACAATTCGCGACCTTAGGCTGACCAGGCCGCAAAGGAAATCGAGTAGGATCCAAGAGCTTTCTGCGGTCGAGGATATCCCGCTATGGCTTCTGAGCAACCTGTAACTAGCCGCCCGGTGACCATTCCCCAACTTCAACATTGGAAACAGCAGGGGCGACCGATTACCATGCTGACGGCCTGGGATTTCTTGCTGGCGGAAATTTTAGATCGGGCCGGTGTAGATGTGATTTTGGTCGGGGACTCTTTGGGTATGGTGGCCTTGGGGTATCCGACAACATTGCCTGTGACGCTCGATCAGATGGTGCATCATAGCCAGGCCGTGCGACGGGGGGTGAAACGAGCCTTGCTGGTGGCGGATCTGCCTTGTTTAAGTTATCAACAAAGTTCAACCCAAGCCCTGCAATCGGCCGGTCGGTTACTCCAAGAGGCGGGAGTTCAAGCTGTGAAATTAGAGGGAGCCTATCCCAGTGCCATCAGGGCCGTAACAATTCTCGTTGAAGTGGGGATTCCAGTTTTAGGCCATGTCGGGTTAACCCCCCAAGCGATTCATCAACTGGGTTCCTTTCGCCAACAGGGACAATCTGCTGCTGCTGCCGATGCGATTATTCGGGATGCCTTAGCCTTGGAAGCCGCTGGGGTCTTTGGGATCATTTTGGAGCATATTCCGGCCGATCTGGCGGAAGTGATGACTCAAAAACTGCGAGTTCCGACCATTGGGATTGGTGCAGGGCCCCATTGTGATGGCCAAGTGTTAGTGACAGCAGATCTTTTGGGGTTATCGGCTCAGTCTCCACCCTTTGCCCCAGCCTATGCCCATCTCCGGGGGACGATTCACCAAGCTGTGACGGCTTACTGTCAGGATGTCCAACAAAACCGCTTCGGGCAGACTTAGGGATTGGGAGCTTTAGAGGGGTAGCTCAGATAACTTTTCGGAATTAATACTAGTAAATCGGTGCTGTCTAGATGTTGTCCGGCCTGGGAAAGTAAGACCGAATCCTGCCCCTGATGATGGGTTTGATGATTAAGAAAACGCAAGATTAAGTCGCCCATTGGTTTTGTCTTGACGATGCCTTGAGTGTTTTGATAGGTCAAATTATGTTCTATAGCGTTACGCAGGCTGTTCTGAGAGAGTAGAAATGTCAAAAACATTGCCCATCAAGCATTTTCTGACTTGTCCTCGTCTTGCCCTAAATGAGTAACGCTATAAGTCTGATGGAGTCAGTTCTTTGCCCCAGGCCTGGATCATATGGTCTAACTTTTCCCGTTCTCGTTTTAGTTCCTGAACATTGGAAAATAAGATTTGGTCTAAGGATTGGGGCGGTTCAAGGTGCTTAATTGCTTCTATGGCCTGGGGTAATCCCTAACTCGGCCTGGTAGTTCTGAAGCGCAACTTGGAAATGCTGGATTACCTCTGGGACAGGAACTACCCCTAAATCCCCTTGGGCCCGCGTCCGTAAACTGAGGCTATTGCTCTCCACTTCTTTGGCTCCAATCACGGCCATGACGGGAATTTTTTCTTTTTCAGCGTTGCGGATTTGTTTGCCTAAGCGTTCGCCACTTTGATCCAGTTCGGCTCGAATCCCCAGAGTTAACAGTTGAGTCAGCAGGGCCTGGGCAAAGGGATGTTGATCTTCTCCCACGGGTAAGAGGCGAATTTGTAACGGAGCCAACCACAGCGGGAAATCCCCGACATATTCTTCAATCAAAATCCCAATCAACCGCTCCAAGGACCCAAAGGGGGCGCGATGGATCATCACCGGACGTTTGCGACTACCATCCTCGGCGACATATTCCAGGCCAAAGCGTTCGGGTAAGTTATAGTCCACCTGCACCGTCCCTAATTGCCAATCCCGTCCCAACGCATCTTGGAAAATAAAGTCCAGTTTGGGGCCATAAAATGCCGCCTCGCCAATGCCAATAAAATGATCCAGGCCCAGGGTTTCCACCGCCCGTTGAATCGCCCCTTCAGCTTTTGACCAGGCCTCTTCGGAACCAATGTATTTATCAGAATCGGGATCCCGGAAACTGAGGCGGGCCCGGAAGGTCTTGAGATTGAGGCTCTTAAACACCGAGAGGATCAAATCCACGACATCAAGAAACTCTTGATCCAACTGCTCCGGCGTGACAAACAAGTGGGAATCATCCACCGTAAAGCCGCGCACTCGGGTTAAACCGCCCAATTCCCCAGACTGTTCATAGCGATAGACCGTGCCAAATTCCGCCAACCGCATCGGTAAACTGCGATAGGAGCGCAACTCGTTTTTATAAATCTGAATGTGAAAGGGGCAGTTCATTGGCTTGAGGACAAATCCCTCTTCCACCGCCGCGGCCTGGTCATCATCAGACATCAACGGGAACATATCTTCTTTGTATTTCTGCCAGTGCCCCGATGTTTTGAATAAATCCACCCGAGCAATGTGGGGCGTAACCACGGGCAAATAACCGCGTTTGAGTTGTTCCTGCTTGAGAAAATCTTCCAGGGTGTTGCGTAAAACAGTACCTTTGGGAGTCCACAGCGGCAGGCCTGGGCCGACAATATCTGTAAACAAAAACAAGCCCAATTCTTTCCCCAATTTGCGGTGATCGCGGCGGAGGGCTTCGGCCTTGCGGCGTTTGTGTTCGGCCAATTGCTCCGGAGTTTCAAAAGCCGTGCCGTAGATGCGTTGAAGTTGGGCTTTGGTTTCATCGCCCCGCCAATAGGCTCCAGCGACACCTTCTAGCTCAATGGCCTGGGGGTTAATTTCACCCGTAGTTTCGACATGGGGGCCAGCGCACAAATCCCACCACTGATCGCCGAGGTGATAGATCGTGATCGGTTCAGTTTTAATATCGTTGAGGATTTCTAGCTTATAGGGTTCACCTAGGGCTTGAATGCGGCTTTTGGCTTCCTCCCGACTCACTTCCTCGCGAATTACAGGTAACTTCTGCTTAATGATTTTTACCATCTCTTTTTGGATCGCCTTTAAGTCTTTCTCCGTAAAGGGTTCCGGGTTATCAAAGTCGTAGTAAAATCCCGTTTCAATCCAGGGGCCGATGGTGACCTGGGCTTTGGGAAATAGCTTTTGCACTGCCATCGCCAAAACATGGGAAGTCGTATGCCGAATCCGCTTCAGGGTTTCTGATTCACTGGTTTTGGGAAGGTTAAGAAGAGACTGTGATGCAGAATTAGTCAAGGTAGCACCCTGGAAACAAATAATAGACAATGATTCTTCTATTTTAGGCAGTGGGGTCACGGCCTGGAATTTTCAGATACGGCCAAAACAACCTTCACATGATGTATGGTAAATGCCAACTCTTAAATTGATGGTACAAAAATCTAAACGTATGCGGCGGCCAGTTGAAGTCAGGCTGACAAAACTAGGGACTCAAACCATTACGAATTGATCGCCCTAAGCCCAAGTGACTTGTCCTAAATCTGGGGGAACATCCTGCCAGCGGCCAATACCCACAGCTTTAATTGCTTCTGCTAAATCTACGGCTCCGGTATAGATCGCTTTCCCCACAATTGCCCCAACAATCCCCCGGCCAGCTAGGGCATAAAGAGCGAGAATATCGGTTAGGGAACTCACACCCCCAGAGGCGATAATTGAGACTTCGACTTGATCGGCTAATTCCTTTAAGGCATCTAGGTTTGGCCCTTGGAGTGTGCCATCACGGGCAATATCGGTATAAATAATTCCGCCAATCCCCAGCCGCTGCATCTGTTGAGCCAGTTGAATTGCGGTGATTTCTGAGGTTTCTAGCCAGCCGTGGGTTGCGACCAGGCCATTTTTGGCATCAATCCCCACCCAAATCTGTTCAGGAAATTCTGCGGCCAGTTCCGCGACTAATTCCGGTTGTTTGAGGGCTACAGTTCCGAGGATCGCCCGTTCCACCCCCAGGCCCAGTAAAGCTTGCGCTTGCGCTTTTGTGCGCAGACCACCCCCCACCTGGACTGGAATTGGGAGAGTCTGGGCAATTTCAGCAATGATGTCATAGTTAACAGGCTGGCCCGACTTGGCCCCATCTAGATCCACTAAATGCAGCCGCGTTGCCCCTTGGGAGACAAAACTTTCGGCCACTTGGCGGGGATTGGCGTTGAAGACTTGGGCCTGGTCATAGTTCCCTTGAAACAAGCGCACACATTGGCCGCCCAACAAATCAATTGCCGGAATGACATCCATCGTTATTGCCTAAAACTAACCCATCAATCCAGCCTACTGTGAATTCTTAGGGTTGTTCAGCTTTCCCTTGGCACTTAGTAGATGGAGGGGACAAAAAATTGTTCGTTAATCGGCGGGCGGACGTAGTCTTCGGGGGCAGGGCGGCGGGGCGGCAGATCAATGGCCGGGGGCGTGATGTCTTCGTAGGGAATTTTGCTAAGGAGGTGGCTAATGCAGTTGAGGTGGGCCCGGCGTTTGTCATCGGCTTCGACCGTAAACCAGGGGGCTTCAGGAATATTCGTATGGGCTAACATCGCATCTTTGGCTTTGGAATAATCCACCCAGCGATCCCGCGATTCGATGTCCATCGGGCTAATTTTCCAGCGTTTAGCCGGTTCTAAAATCCGGGCCTGGAAGCGGCGTTCCTGTTCATCATCACTGACAGAAAACCAATATTTAATCAGGATAATGCCCGACTTAACCAGCATCCGCTCAAACTGGGGGCAAGAGTCCATAAATTCGTTATATTGAGCCTCATTGCAAAAGCCCATTACCCACTCCACCCCGGCCCGGTTATACCAACTCCGGTCAAACATGACAATTTCGCCCGCCCCTGGGAGATGCTCGACATAGCGTTGAAAGTACCATTGGGTTTTTTCGCGGTCTGATGGCGTTCCCAGGGCAACGATCCGGCAACCCCTGGGATTGAGGGGGGCAGAAATTCGTTTAATCATCCCACCTTTGCCGGCTGCGTCCCGCCCTTCAAAAATAATCACGATCTTCAGGCCAGCGTGTTTAACCCAATACTGCATCTTGACCAGTTCAACTTGGAGGCGAGCCAGTTCTTTGTCGTAGAAGTCACGATCGAGTTTGCTGGGTTTTGGAGTTTCGGGCAGGGCTTTCTTCTTGTCCTTGGCTTTCTTCTTTTTTCCAGGCCCCTCGGTCAATACGTCAGTCGGTGTTGCAGTAGCATCCAATTCAGCCATAGGTCAAGAATCCCAATTTCTCAGCAAGTGTGGGGAATATTATTACAGTCTGCCAGGCCTGGGAAAATCTCTGTTCATCATTAACACTTTCTTAAGTTGTTTAGGTCTAAATGACCAGAGCCAGGGGGATTAGCCATGATCAACACACTCGTTTTTGGCGATCCTTGTGGGATTTCCACGCTTAATCCGTTACTTATTTTTCTGAAAATTTAACATTCTTTAATGTAACGTTAATCTTACCTGACAAGATAGAATAAATTGATGGATATAAAACCTGATAAATAATGACACTGCCGCAGTTTTCAAAAATGCGAGACTCCCTTCGTAAACCAAAATCCCTGCGAACCTTATTTATCATTTTATTTTTGTTTCAATCGGGAGTTTTCTTAGGACTATCCTATCTCCTGTTCGAGCAATTTAAGCAAAGAACGATCTCTAACCTACTAACTGCACTGACGATAGAAACCAGTGAACGGATTAATAATAAAATTAGTCAAGAACTGCATACAGCTATTCGTCTCAATGCAATTAATCGAGATGTTGTTGCGATTACTAACGGCACAACAAATTACAATTCACTTATTCGTGCTGTAGCGATTCAACTCAATAACTTTCCCAACATTTCCGCCATTGGAGTGAGTCAAGTTGGGGGTTACTCCTTTAGAGTGAATCGTTATGGTGCTACTCCCAATCAATTTGATGTGGAACTCCTGAGTCCTGAGCGTCCCAATGAGCTACAAATTTTTCGAGTGAACTCTGTTGGAAATAAACTGGTCGATCTGGTAACTATCCGCCCTTTCAAGGTGACAGATTGGCCTTGGTACAAAAGCATTCAAAATATCAAACCCAATTCCTGGAGCCAGCCCTATATCAGCCGTGAGGGTTCCAACTTAGTTATCAGTACCTATATTCCTATTTATCCAACCGATACCTACCGCTTGCCCACCCTATTTGTTAGTAGCATTAGTCTCGAAAAAATTAATACTCTCTTAGAAGGACAGCAATTTAAGGTTAAGTCTCTGGCCCTTATCACCGAGTTGAGTGGGGAATTAGTGGGAGCAACAACCAGGGATAAACCTTATTCACTAGTCAGACATAAAAATGAGCCTGGATATTCCTTTAAACGAACTCATATTCAAGATAGTTCCAATCCGCTGCTGGTATCCCTGGCTCCTCTACTCCCCCAGGCTAGTACCTTGAAACCCGGAGAGTCGCGTCTAGAAAGTCTGATCTTTGCCGGTAATCGTTATTATGTTGAGATCGAGCGATTGAACTTTGATCCTAGTTTAGATTGGCTATTAATAACCGTTATTTCCGAAGCTGAACTCACCCAGGATATTCAGAAAAACTTAATTCCGATCTTGTTTTTGCTAGCGCTGTTACTTGTGATGATGGGGATATTGAATCTCGTGACTGCCCAGGCCATTATTCGCCCAATTCGGACACTTCAAAACCGCACCCGTGAGTTTGTTGCACCCCATACCTCCCTAGAAACGATAGCTCATCCGATCAAAGAAATTAGTGAGCTTGACTCTGCCTTTGTCGAGATGGCTCAGAAAATCCACATCACCCTTAATCAACTTCAGACTACCAATCACGAACTAGTCGAGCAAAAAGCCCACCTATGCCAAATTCTGGATGCAATTCCCATTGGTGTGGCAATCCATGCTCTCCATGGCCAAGTTGAGTACCTGAATCCAGCTGGTATGAGTTTACTGGGACTCACCGCAATTCCTAACTCCCCAGGCCTGGATGCACTCAACCAAGACTTTTATCTCTTTCAAGTTGGCCAAAATTGCCCCTACCCCACCGAATTACTCCCCGCTGTCCAGGCCTTGCACGGTCAAACGACCGAACTTGATGATTTAGAATTTCGCCAAGGGGAACACCACCGGATATTCAAAGCCTATGGTATTCCCATTTATAACCAGGCCCGTGAAATTACAGCAGCCCTCGTTATTTTTTTGGATATTACCGAGCGCAAACACCTGGAAGACATTCTCCAAAACTATAACCAGACCCTCGCGGCAGAAGTGAGACAACAGACCCTCGCGCTAGCCAAAAGTGAAGAAAAATTCCGCTTTGCCTTGCAATCTACGGTGACAAGCTGGTGGGACTGGGATCCAGTGAATAACTTGATTGACTGGTCTGATAATTTTTACCCGATGATTGGTCGCCCAGCAGAAGCTTGCGAAAAAACGGTAGAAGCCTTTATGACCTTTCTTCACCCCGATGACCAGGCCCATGTAGGAGCAGCTATTCAAAATACTCTGATCCATGACATCCCCTACAGAGTCGAGTTTCGCTTCCTCCATCCTGACGGGGCAATTTGTTGGATTTTAGCGGTGGGAACAGTGCAGCGAGATGAAACAGGGCAAGCCATCCGCATGAGTGGAATCAACCTCGACATTACTGAGCGAAAAACTATTGAAGAAGCCCTCCGTAAAAGTGAAGAACGATTCCGGCAAAGTTTTAATACCACCGCTGTCAGTAGTGCCCTCGTGGGGTTGAATGGTCGTTTTATAGCAGTCAATCCGGCCCTATGTGAATTTTTTGGCTATAGCGAAGACGAACTCAAGGATATCAGTCTCAATGAATTGACGGATGCCGGGGGTTCTCCACTACGAACCGATTTAATAGAACAACTCCTAAACCGGGTCATTTCTTCTTACTCCCTAGAAAATTGCTATCAACATCGCCTTGGACATCAAGTTTGGGGACTACTCACCGTGAGCCTCGTCCGTGATGACCATGAACAACCGCTGTATTATATTTGCCAAATTCAAAACATCGATCCCCTCAAACAAATCCAAGCGGAACTCCAACAGGTGAATACAGAATTGGAGTACCTGACTCAGATTGATAGCCTGACGGGGGTCTTTAACCGCCGCTATTTTGATCAGGTGCTGGCCCAAGAGTGGCAAGTAGCTTGTCGGGAGGGAGATTACTTCGCCCTATTAATGTTGGATATTGACTATTTCAAGAACTATAACGATGCCTTGGGACACCAGGCCGGGGATAGCTGCCTGATCCAAGTTGCCCAGGCCCTCCAGCGATCCATTCACCGCTCCTCTGACCTAGTGGCCCGCTATGGTGGTGAAGAATTTGTCTTGATCTTGCCCCGTACCGATTTATCTGGAGCCGTAGTGATTGCCCAACGAATTCAAGACCTCATCTCAGCCCAAGACCTCCCCCATCCAACCTCAGCAATTTCGCACCAGTTAACCGTCAGTATTGGGATTCAATGTGGCATCCCCAGGCCAGGTCAACCCCCGCAAACCTGGTTAAGAGCCGCGGATGATGCTCTCTACCTAGCCAAGGAAAAGGGGCGGAATCAGTATGTGGTGAATGGGTCTGAAGCCGCTATTTAACCCGATAGCTGTCATCTGGTCTTAAACCGGAATTAGGATCAAAATAAAGAGGCAAACTGATTGAGACACCAGGAACGGATTCATGCCTAAAGCGGCTTTACTGACGGCGATTGCTGGCCTCAATCGGGGAATTCTCGCTAACCCAACGGAAAAGAAAAGGGTTGATGAATTGGCCCAGGGCCTAGAAGCAGTTAACCCCACCCCTGATCTCTTGCAGGCTCCTGATAAGCTAGCGGGTAACTGGCGGTTGATTTATACCAGTAGTCAAGCCTTACTGGGCCTGGATCGTGCGCCTCTGGTCAAATTAGGGCAAATTTACCAATGTGTCCGGCCAGCGGAACAAGCCATTTTTAATATTGCCGAGCTTTACGGGCTGCCTTACCTGGAGGGCCTGGTGAGTGTGGTGGCCAAGTTTGAGCCTATTCCTGACGCACCTGCCAGAGTCCGGGTAAAATTCCAACGCTCGATCATTGGCTTAAGACAACTGCTCAATTACCGCAGCCCAGAACAGTTTATTAGTCAACTCGCCAGTGGTAAAACCTTGATGGGTCTGGACTTCAAGCTCAATAGTGAAGAACAACAGGGCTGGCTAGATATTACCTATCTGGATGATGATCTGCGGCTGGGGCGGGGGAACGAAGGAAGCCTGTTTGTTTTGAGTAAGTCTTAGGTCTTCTCCCCCATTTTCCCAAGCCTAAACTTGCTGACATAGGCTAATCTCTAAGGGTCAAGGATCACCGATCGGAGTGCAGTAGCGGTCATGGAAAGTTTGTGTGGGCGGGATGTGTTAAGCATGGCTGATTTGAGCCGGAGTGAGGTTTTATATCTACTAGATTTTTCTTCGCAAATGAAATCTGGCGCGATTACCCCCCGCTGTCCCAAAGTCCTGGGCCTCCTGTTCCAAAAAGCCTCAACCCGCACCCGCGTCAGTTTTTCTGTGGCCATGTATCAACTGGGGGGAAATGTCATTGATCTCAATCCCCAATCTACCCAAGTTGGCCGGGGGGAACCGTTGCCAGATACGGCCCGAGTCTTAGATCGCTATTTAGACGCTTTAGCCATTCGCACCTTTGCCCAGGCCGACTTAGAAACCATTGCCAATCACGCCCGCATCCCCGTGATCAATGCCTTGACGGATCGAGAACATCCCTGTCAAGTTCTGGCGGATTTACTGACCTTAAAGGAATCATTCGGGGGCCTGGAGGATTTAACCCTTACCTATGTCGGGGATGGCAATAATATGGCTCATTCCTTGTTGTTGGGGTGTGCTTTGGTGGGGGTAAATATTCGGATTGCGGCTCCTGTGGGCTATCAACCTTTACCGGAGATTGTCAGCCAGGCCGAGGGGATTGCGGCGGGGAAAAGTGAAGTGGTGATTACGACCGATGTGAAGGCGGCGGCGGTGGGAAGTCATGCCCTCTATACAGATGTTTGGGCCAGTATGGGACAAGAGGATGAAGCTGCGGATCGAATGCCCTTATTCCAGCCTTACCAAATTAATGATGAGCTATTGGAACTGGCTAACCCCAATGCCATTGTCCTCCATTGTTTACCGGCCCATCGGGGTGAAGAAATTACGACGGCGGTGTTGGAAGGCCCCCAGTCGCGGGTTTGGGAAGAAGCAGAAAATCGTCTCCACGCCCAAAAAGCTCTTTTAGCTAGCATTCTTGCCTAATTTCTCCCTGATTTGAGACTCCAGCAGATCAAGGTTGGGGGAATTAAGGGCTTTGGGACAACTGATGATTTTGGCAATAGTCTTTTCGGTTGCCACCACTGTCCGGCCTGGGGAGAGGCGTTAAGCTAAAAAAGAACGGTGTCCAGAATACGACCCATGACGAAGAACATGATTAAAAAAGTTTGGCAAACCCTGCGCCCGGCCCTCGGTGTCTTGGTGGCAGCAGTATTAATTTGGCAATTGGCTCTTGATGGGGGGACTGTCTTAGCGGCTCGGAGTGGCGGGCGCGTCGGGGGTGGCTCTTTCAGTCGGCCGGTTCCCAGTCGGTCCTACTCTCGGGGTGGTGGCTATGGAACTCCAGTCTATGGCGGGGGCTTTGGCTTTCCGTTTTTAATTCCCTTTTTTGGCCTTGGGGGCGGTTTTGGCGGCCTGTTTACCCTGATTTTGTTCTTTGGCCTGGCTAACTTCCTGGTTTCGTCCTTTCGGCGATTTCGGGAGGAGGGAGATAGCGGCATGGCCAGTGAATTGGGCAGTAGTAACCCAGCCGTGTCTTTGCACGTTCTTCATGTGGGCTTAACGGCTCAGGCTCGGGAACTACAGGCGGACTTAAATCGGATTGGCCTGAGTGCTGATACGAGTTCTGCCAGCGGGTTAACCAAGGTATTGCAAGAATCCACTTTGGCTCTGTTGCGGCATCCTGACTATTGGGTCTATGCAGCTTCTGAGGAAAAACAAACCAGGCTCTTAGCCGCAGAAACTCAATTTAACCAACTGGCATTAGCAGAACGGAGCAAACTCTCGGCCGAAACCCTCTCCAACTATCGCCAAGAACTTCGTCAGACCCCAGTGGTGGCCCTGAGCCAGGCCGAGAAAGATGCCCTTGCCTATGGGTCTGCCAGTGGTGAATATATTGTTGTTACCTTGATTGTGGCTTCTGAGGGTAAATTCAACTTACCGAAAATTAACTCCAGCAGTGATCTCCGCCAGGCCCTCCAACAGTTGGGTGGGATTAGTAGTGATCGATTGTTGGCGGTGGAATTACTGTGGCAACCCCAGGCCATGGGTGATACTCTAACTGCTGATGAGGTTCTACTGGCTTATCCGCAGTTAAAGCTAGTTTAGGCGCGGGAGACCACAGCAACCATAAATTCCCAGGCCCAGTTAGGACGGATCCGCTCTAGGTGGTGAAGGTTTAACTGGGTCTTTTGGATCAGACCTCGCAATTCTGCACGGGTGTAACAGCCCCGATAGGTTGAATCTAGCCAAGGCAGCAGCCAATCATAGATCTGACAGAGCCAATAATCTCTGCACCAATCCACAATGATGAGTTTGCCAGCCGGATCGAGGACGCGTTTCATTTCTGTTAGAGCTTTTACAGGTTCGGGGAAATAATGAAAGGCACTGCTGGTGACAATCCGGTCAAAACTGGCATCAGGAAAAGGAAGTTGCTGGATATTGGCAGATTCAAACTGGGCCTGGGGAAAGGATTGACATTTATTCATGGCCACAGCCAGCATTTTGGAAGACAGGTCAATGCCGGTAAAGTTTAACTCTGGATATTGGCTTAAGAGGCGATAGGCAAACTCCCCAGTTCCACAGGCCAGGTCTAAAACCCGATGGGAGGCATGAATATCTGACCAGGCCTGGAGGATGTGTAAAGACTTGTCTAAATAGTCATGCCAACGGTGATCATAATGAGCCGCCATCCGGTCATATTGCTGTTGGATTCGGGCCTCTAGGGATTTTCTCAAGGTCATTTCTCAGGAATATCAATAGTCGAAACCCTGCTTTTCCACCAAGTACCCCCCCGGCTCTAATTCTAATTCTCGGCCCCGCCAATGGACTTTGCGACCAAAACATCCCACGAGCCAGATTAAAAAACTCAAGCCATCTCTGAGGGGCAAAACCCAAATCCAGGCCCAAAGCTTCTCAGAGTTCATGGTTTGGCAACAGGTCCAGGCCTGGAGAAATCGGATCCCCCAAACTATCCCTAAAATGGCTACTGTCCAAGGTGCTCCAGATATTAAAACCAAGCCGAGACTATAGACGGTGCCAAAGGTAAATCCAATTCCATAGTATTGCGAGCCGCGATTAAAGCGAATCCCCCTGGCCCAGCGGACTTCTCGTTCAAACACAGTCGCCAGGGAATCTGCACCACAATCGTTATGGAGTACATAGGTGGAAAGCTCAACCCCATACCCCGCCGCCGCCGCCTCATACCCCAGCCGATAATCGTCCCCAATCCGATTTTTCGCTAATTCCATTGCCCCAGTTTGAGTTAATACCTGAGACCGGACAGCAATCGTCGGCCCAACCGCAAACTTAAGACCGCCATCCAACATTCGAGCAATTAAAATACTTGGAATAAAATCTAAACAACGTCCCAGTGCAGCTAAGGCGGCTCCCAGGCCCCGCGGGCGATGATCAAAATAGCCACAGGTGACAACTCCGAGTTGGGGATTTTGAAGGGGGGCAATCACGGTTGCTAAATAATCGGGGGTGACGCGAATATCACTATCTACAAAAACAATGATCTGGCCATTGGCATACTGACGCAGCTGGAGCAAATTACTAATTTTGTAGTTCACGCCGAGAATTTCTGGACAGTGATACCAACGAACCAGGTAGGGATAGGTTTGCACCAGTTGTTTAAGGAGGGGAACGGCTGGGTCTGATAATTCCCGCACCCCAAACAGGACGTTGTAATTCGAGTAATCCTGCTGACAAAGAGAAAGCCAATTTTCCCAGGCCCCGGCTTCCAAGCCACAAACAGGCACTAAGATTGTCACGGGTGGGGCCGGATTGAGGGGCGGCAGTTTGGGTCGCTGAAAGAAGCGTTGAACAGCAATCGTTTGCCAAATATAAAAGCTTAGCCCCGTTAAACTGAGAATCCCAAAGCCGATTTCGAGGACTTGTTGGATCAACCTCATGCCGCCAACCCCTAAATCTGGGCCGGGTGAGCAATGGTTCCAGTAGGGGGTGAACTGGCACTGGCATAGGCTTTAATGGGAATTCGGCCAGCTTGATAGGCTAATCGTCCAGCTTCAGTGGCGAGGGCCATGGCACGGGCCATTTGGGGGGAATGTTCAGCTTGGGCAATGGCCGTATTAATCAGTAAGGCATCTGCGCCTAATTCCATGGCCTGGGCGGCTTCGGAAGGAGAACCAATCCCCGCATCCACCACCACCGGGACATTGACCAGATCGACAATGATTTGGATATTGGCGGCATTTTTCAGGCCTTGTCCGGAGCCAATTGGAGAAGCCAAGGGCATGACGGTGGCACAACCCACTTCTTCTAGGCGTTTGGCCAAGAGGGGATCCGCATTGATATAGGGGAGAACCGCAAAGCCTTCTTTGACCAGTTGGGTGGCTGCCTCTAACGTCCCAATCGGATCGGGCAAGAGATATTTAGGATCCGGAATGACTTCTAATTTGACAAAGTTATTTTCTTCTTGTCCCAATAGTTTGGCCATTTCGCGCCCTAACCGCGCTACCCGAATCGCCTCTTCTGCGGTTTGACATCCAGCGGTATTGGGTAACATCCAGATTTTTGACCAGTCAATGGCTTCGGCTAACCCCACATGGCCAGGGGCATTGGTTTGGACGCGGCGGACGGCAACGGTGACAATTTCACAACCACTGGCGGCCAGACTGGCCTGCATTTCAGCCATGGAGCGATATTTCCCAGTTCCTGTCATCAACCGCGATTGGAAGCTGCGGCCGGCAATGGTGAGGGGAGCCGGATCGGGGAGGTTTCCTGCACTGACAGGGGAGGCAATATCCTGAGTCAACATAGCCAGTAATTGTGATATTTCCTTTCTCACCATACCAGGCCGGGCTAACTCTCCCATCAAGTTGGCCCCTCTCAGGCGAAAATTAAAGATGAAGCAGTTTGGCATAGCACGATGAACTTCCAGGCCTGGCACCGATTCTTCTCCCGCTTTTGGGCTGTGGTTATTTGTGGGGTGTTCCTCTGGGGTCTGGGTTTGGGGGGCATGAGCAACGGGGCCTGGGCCAGTGGTTGGGACTATTCTCCCTTAATGGCGGCCTTGCCCCAAGGGAATGCAGTCACGGATGGCAAAGCGATCTTGCGAAATGCCCTGCCCATTGATAACCCCACCGTCCGCGAACTCCAAGGCAATCTGGAGGATATTTCCAATCAACTGCGGGCTAAACGCTGGAGTGGGATCGGTGGTGATATTAAAAAAGCCCAGCGACTCTTAGAAACCAAAGCCGACAAGCTCTTGGCCAGTATTTCTCCAGATCGCCAACCCCAGGCCCAGACCTATCTTGAGCAACTGCACCAGACCCTAGACGCGTTACAAACCGCCGCAGAGGCCAAGGATCGCCAACAACTGCTGCCCCTGAAAGCCCAGGCCTTGGATCAGGTTGGGGGGCTGGAAGATTTGATGGTGACAGGGTTTCCTTTTCAAGTTCCGGCTGAGTATGGCCATTTACCCCAATTATTAGGTCGAGCCACGGTCAAACTAACCACTAGTAAAGGGGAAATCACCGTAGTTGTAGATGGCTATAGTGCCCCAGTCACGGCGGGTAATTTTGTCGATTTAGTCCAGCGAGGATTTTATAATCAGTTGCCCTTTACGCGGGCCGAAGAATCCTATGTTTTACAAGCTGGCGATCCCCCCGGCCCCGAAGATGGCTTCATTGACCCCAAAACGAAAACATATCGGGCCATTCCCCTAGAAATTCTCACTGATGGCGATGATACTCCCCTCTACGGGATCACCTTGGAAGACGCAGGCCGTTATTTAGAGCATCCAGTCCTACCCTTTTCAGCCTATGGAACCCTCGCCTTAGCCCGACCCAATGAGGATGCTAACGGTGGCTCCTCGCAGTTTTTCTTTCTGCTCTTTGAGCCTGAGCTAACCCCAGCGGGTTTGAATTTACTGGATGGCCGCTATGCGGTGTTTGGCTATACCGTGGATGGGCAAGAGGTTCTGGGTAAACTCCGGCCTGGGGACATGATTGAAAAAGCTGAGGTGATTGCAGGGGGAGAAAATCTGGTGTCCTAGGGGCTTAGAGCCAGAACATGGGCATCAACAGGCCAATGGCGAAGGTGAGAGCGAGGATCACTCCAAGGGGAAGAGAAATAGACTGCCAAAATAGGAAACTAACCACGGCTGGACTGGCATTTTGAACCGATAAAATGGCAATCCCAATCACGGTGAGGGCAATGACAGCAAAGAGAAGATTTTTAGACATTTAATCTAACCAGATTCTATTTTGTTGAGAATTTCTGTAGTTCCCGGAGCGGTAATCCTATTTATTTTTTTGGAGTTCTTGAACTGCCTTTTCAGAGCGATTATAGGGGTTATAGGTGGCAAAGCTAGAAAAAATGGAGCTAAAAAAATGATTGGCTCCGCTCCGTAAGGTTTGGCTAAAGCTCCCCAGAGGGCCGGGAATGGCTGAACCATAGGCAATATAAACGAGGAAGACAACAATAACTGGTAAGGCATAATCCTTAGGGCGCATCGCAGTTCTTGGGTCGAGTTATATTCCCTGATTCTAAGCGTTCTGTAGATGGTTTTTGCCAACAAAAATTCGAGGAACCCAACCTATCAGCCCCTTTGTAACTGGCCTTGATCCCATTGCCAACCCTAAGACTCTGGCCAAAATGTTTAGCTAGCCCAGGCCGGTCTGGGGCAAACCCTTCAAAAAAGGAGTAGGAGGGTTAATTCTTAGTAACATTCTCTTAAATTAATCTTAAAAATCTAAAGACTTAATAAAGAGACGCTCTGTTCAGCAGAAATACCTATAACGTAATTGTTCAAGATACCTCCTAACTGCGTCCTTGGCCCTGCCCCAAAAAAACGATGGGGAATTGCAGGGTCATTTTTTTGTGCGCTTTTTCAGGCCAATTTACTTAGTCCAATTCTAGTCCATTAAATACGCAAAAGTCCTGTGAATATTTAAAAATATAGCTTGTAGATACTTGCTCTATTGCGTGAGCCGCAGAAGTTCAAATTCCTTGCCCCCAATTCTGGCCTGGCGCACAAACATATCCCTAAGCCTAATCCCGAGCCTTCTTGGTTTCTTGTCCTGTCTAAATGACTCAGGCTTTAGAATTTAATCTTTGCAGGGTTATTTTTCAAATTTCACAGATGCAGGGCTATTCCCCGTCCTAATTATTCCTCAATGATTTCCCCTATCCCAGTGGTCTTAAGCAGATTGCTCTGCCCCATTAAACCCCTGCATCAATTGCTTTTTGAAATGCCCCTATCCAAATTTCAACGGGATTACGCTCTAAAACCTCCTCCAAAACATTTACTGACTTGATTAAAATACTAAAAAATTAGACTTAAACTAAGACTTAACATAAGTCTAAAAATCTTATTTTAAAACAAATCTGCAAAAAATAAGGCATCCAATTCAGTTATGGCGGTACGCAGACTGTTCTGAGAGCGTAAAAATCTTAAAAAAACAGCCCATAAAGTATTTTCCGACTTGTCTCTCTAGCCCTAAATAAAATAAGTAAGGCCATATTTATTTCCCAAGGAATTTTTACTGTCTCTAATTTGCTTCTGCCCCATCCCAATGAGTCACAGGACAATTACGAGAGCTTTTCTAATGAACTGAGGTCTTAGCTAAATCATCTAAAACGGCTTGGGCTGATTGGTATCGTTGCCGGAAGTTGTAGCGCACCATCCGATTGAGAATATGCTCAAATTGGTCAGAAATTGGCGTAGCACTGGCCCAAATTAACTCACCAGAATTTCGATCATGCTGAATATTACTGGGACTAACTCCACTGAGGGCTTGAATGGCCACGGCTCCCAAGGCATAAATATCACTGGCGAAGGTCGGGTATCCGGCCATTTGTTCGCTGGGGGCATAGCCACGGGTGCCAATCGCAATCGTAAATTTCTGATCTATGGCGGCCATATCTTCCGGTTGAATATGGCGGACCGCTCCAAAATCAATTAGGACAAGCTGCTGATCTGAATCCCGGCGGAGAATATTTCCAGGTTTAATATCGCGATGAATTACGTTTAAGCTGTGGACATAGACGAGGATGGTTAAAATTTCCTCTAAAAGTTTCCTAACATATCCTGGGCTAAAAATCCGCTGTTGTTGCAACTCATCCTGAAGAGAGCGACCCTTAACATACTCTTGAACTAAGAAAAAGGCTTGACTCTCCTCAAAGTAGGCTAGAAGTCTGGGAATACGATCGTGCTGGCCAACCTGAGCTAACGTTGCTGCCTCCCGTTGAAATAACCGTCGCGCCACCTGCATAAATTTGGCATCGGAGCGTGAGGGCAATAGCTGTTTCACAACACACACCGGCTTAAGAGGCATTTGCGTATCCTCGGCCAAATAGGTGCGCCCAAAACCACCCCGTCCTAACTGGGTAATGATTTGATACCGTCCCGCCAGCAGGCCTGGAATCAGTTCCGCTGAATAGCTATGGGCATCAATATCTTTGCCAGGACTAGAGGTGGGAATAGAACTCGTAGTCGGATCATGGTCCGTTGATTTCAGACCTAGGTTATGGGGGTTCAATGCTGAAATATCGGTAATCGGAGCCTCTGTTTCCGGGGCGGCATCAAAATCAGCATCAACAACCGTTGCCTCTCCGGGGAAGACTTGAGGGGACGTTGGTATCGATGGCAGATTTGCGGCGTGGTTGGGGTTAAGTACCGCTGGTGGTGCGGCCGAGTCTGGTGGGGACGGTAATGAACCATCACCCGTTGAGCCTGGCTCACTATCGAGAACAAAGGTTGCTTCCGAACATTGCCCAGGCCGGGGATTTGGCACAGCCTTAGCAAAACGGGTTATTGACGGCCCATCTACGGCAAAGGTTTTTTCAGGATCAGTCGCATCTTGACTGGTTTCATCAGGAATATCTGTAAGCTCAATCAGGGTATCAGCGGGATCAGTTGGCTTGGGAGATGAGCGGGCAGGATTTTGGGGATAGCGTTGTTGCAGAGGGGCTGGATCCTGATTAAAGATGGCTGTTGATTCTTGCCCCCGGCCTGGCAGATTGGCAGATGCCGCCGGTGAGAGCGCTGTCAAATCCAGAGCCGTTGTGAGGAATGTTTGGGGCTGACTTGGGGGCAAGGAGACTGGATCGGGGGTGAGTACCGCTGGGGTGAGGGTTGCTGAAGGTGATTGTCCTTTCTCTAGACGAGTGGCTCCATAGATCACCATCGCTAATGAGGTTGTCACCATCCCCAGGCCTGCTGGAATCAACGGTAACCATCCTGCTGCCACCACAAACACACCATAACTGACCCCCACCAAGGCTCCGACACCAATCCCCACCCCCAGGCTCGCCCACAGCCAAGAATATCGCCGGGAGAGATTCAACCAAAGCACCCCCGAGAGCAAAGACCAGCCATAGCCCCAAACCCATTCCCCCACCCCATCCCAGGCCCAGATTAAGGGTTGAGTACGATTTACTGCCCCAATAATTTGTTGGACAATTTGGGCATGGATCACCAGGCCTGGGGTGCGTTCTTCTCCCTCTCTCAGATTGTTTAAGGGTGTAATAAATTTATCGTTGCTACTGTCCGCCGTTACCCCCAACAGCACGACCCGATTGCGAATTTGGGCCGGTGGCACTTCCCCCTTTAAGACCTGCGTCAAGGACACCTGTTGCCCCAAGCTTTCATCCTTTTGAAAGTCAATTAGAATCTGGTAGCCCCGCGCATCTATCCCTTGATACCCCCCCGTATTCGGCATAATCCGCTCAAACACCTGATCACCAATTTTTAACTGCTCATTGGCATCAAACTCAGCCGGTTTTGATAGATACCGTTGTGCGAGGAGAAACCCTAAAGAGGTCGCCGTAGTACAGAGAGCCTCAGGTGTCGGTGTCCGCACTAAAATCCCCCGCCGCACCACCCCATCAGGATCCAGGGGTAAATCGGCAAATCCCACCTGATCCGACTCTAAACCCGCTGGCGATGCCACCCCAGGATTATCCTGACGACCCACTTTACACAGGGCAAGGACATCAGGATGAGCAATCAGATATTGACTCAGGTTATTCTGAACCGTGTTTTCTACCTCAGGATTAAAGGGGTCAGGAATCGGTAAATCCCGAAATAGATCGAGGCCAATCACCTTTGGATTTCCGGCTTGAAGTTTTTCCAGGGCTTGGATTAAAAGCCAATCCGGTAACGGCCATATTTTTTGGGACTGAATATCTGCTTCCGTAATCGTGACCAACAGAATTGGCGAATCTACCACTCGCTCGGGCTCGGAGCGCATCATCTGGTCATAAGCCCGCAACTCAAATGACTCCAGCAAGGTCAGCATCTTCAGACCCATAACGCCCAGAGTAGCTCCAAAGGCAATCAAAACGGCGGGAAGTTGGGACTGGAGAACATGTCGCCAAAGGGGAGCATTACTCATGGGGAAGCTATAAAAAATGGCCATCAATTTATAGCCTTAATCTTAATCTCTCCCTTCCAAATTGAACGGATAGAGTTAAAATTCCCTGAGATTTCGCTGCGCTTGGGGCATTAACTGAGTTACTGGGCCTGGCAGCAGTCCAATATAGGCATTGTTGCAATACCCGGATCCACCCCCGCTTCTTGGAGATAAGTTTGCCATTGGTCTTGATAACTAGAGTTACTAGGGCTGCTCTGTTGCAGTTGAACCAAAGCCGTTAAGGTATCGTTCCAAATTTGATTGGCAGCATAGAGGGGCAGCCGTTCCGCCACTGGGGTACTGTTGATAGCCTGGAGCATATTTGGATCTAAATCCACCCGCTCTACCCAGCCCTCCACATAGGGAAAACCACTGGGGTCACTACTGCACACTAAGGAAAAGTTCCATTTATATTTCTTACCCACTTCCAGGCCATTGGCCCCTCCGTTGAGCTTAACCTTAACAATACCAGCCGTTGGATTAATGCCGTAGGTACGTTGCTCGATCAGATTACCCTGCTCATCGGACACAATCAGTTCAATGGCTTTAGCAGAAGAAGCAGGAACATAGAAAAACAGGTCTGGATTCTTGGAAGCTGTCAGGGCCAAGCCATTATTGGGAGCCAAAGCGGTTAATTTGACTGATCCAGGTGTGCAGGTTGTCCCCCGGGTCGCCCCCGCTACTGTATTACCAGGCATTCCTAAATGACTAGGGATATAGGCTAGACGATTAGCAACGGGCCGGCTTGCCACTCGATCTCGGGCAATATAGGCCTGAACATTACTAATCGCCACAGTGGCATAGCGATCGCCTGGACGCAGACTCAGGGCCTTCTTGAAATTGACCAGGGCAGACTGATAATCCCTGCGAGCCGTTAAGCCATAGCCCTTTTGCATCGCCGCATTATAGCCATCTGATGCTGTCTGAGCCATCCCAACTGGAGTTACGAGGGGTAAGGCAATTAAGGGAGAGGAGAGGCCGATGACTCCAAGTAAACTGGCCTGGGCAATAAAGCGAGTGGGAAACATAGTGAACTCCTATTCTGAGGCAACTTCAGTAAATAGCTAGCTTGGGTGGATACCTACAGTGTCCCTAAACCCAGAGGATGTAGGCGTGATATGAACATTTTTTTAACGTGATCCTCTGACAACATTTCTGTGACTAGAATCACAAGCTAGCCCTCAATGGGTCATCCTACAGTAGAAAATTTGCCCCTGAACCAGGCCTGGGGGTATCCCTAGAACGATTTGAAGCGTACTGCTCATCTTCTATGAGAGTCCGTTCACGATTCTTTTCCAACCAGTGTGCGAGCCTCTCCATACATTCCTCCCGCGATTTAAGACTAGGTGGTCAGCCTTTTCATCCCCGGTCTAAAGACACGGGGCTTTCAAGAAACGCTCATTGTAAGTCCTGAAAGGAAGCTACTGTATCAACCTCTGAGGCTGTAAGCTCAATTCCATTCACTGATAAAAATGTATAAACAGTAATCAGAGCTACTCTCTTATTCCCATCGCCAAAACGCGGTATTTCCTCATCCCGCGTCGCCGCAATCTTTTTCTCAAAATTGGAGTCCTATGGCGAGATTTCATATTCCCTAGGAGTCTTAGTCACAAAAAGGATGTCCCTATCGTGAATATTTATGCAATCAGTCGTTGGAAGCCTAGGCAGCTAGGGTTAAGTTCAAAGACTGCCACAGCCGCCGCCGTCCCAGAGCCACATCCTCCGGCCGACATTGCCACCGGGGGCTAGCCGTCATTAATAAACTTTCTAAACTCTCCCGATCAAATAAATGCCAAACCCATGCCCCTTCAACTTCATCCACAACCCCATAGCAATTGGTGGTGACACAGTGGATTTTCAGTTCTGTAACCGCCCGCGACCACGTTAAGGATTCCCCTGGCCCCAAGTCCCAAAAATGCTCCATAAACTGCTTTAACTCGCCCCCAGATTCCACATTCAGGCCTGGAATTGGTCTCGATAACTGTTGCTCCCCATTCACCCAAAGCCAATAATGGCGAGATGGATCTACCCCTTCCAGCCAAACAGACTCATCATCCAAACGGTAACGGGGGGCCAGGGTAAAGCAAGGCATAATATTTTCCAGGTATTTAATATAGTTATTTTTTAGAGTCAGCTAGTCTCCCAAGGGAGATGACAACTAAGGTATTTTGAGTATTGATAAGACTCCTTAATTGGATCAATCAGACTTAATAATGTGTTACAGGCGACTTCACAAAACTTTATTTCATCTTGGACATTGGCCAAAGTTAGCAAAAGTGACAGATAAGAATCTTTACAATCACATGAGCTGTGGTAACATTCACCTGAGTTATGCCCCTATTGGCCGGAAACGATTTTTGACTCATTTGCGTCAGACAATTCCTAAACAGCCATGCAAGGGAACATCCCTAATTATTGAGGACGGTATCTGGAGTGACTCAACCCAACTTTGCAAATTCTCCCCAGGCCCAGAGCCATCGCGCTCCCGTTCCCCCGGTCAGAGTCGGTGTAATTGGGGTTGGCAACATGGGGCAACACCACACTCGAGTCTTAAGTCTGCTCAAAGATGTGGAACTGGTGGGCATTTCGGACTTGAACTTAGAGCGGGGTATTGATACCGCCAGTAAATATCGGGTGCGTTTTTTTGAGGATTATCACGACCTTTTGCCCCATGTGGATGCGGTTTGTATTGCCGTCCCCACTCGCCAGCACCATGAGGTCGGCATTACTTGCTTACGGGCCGGGGTGCATGTTCTGGTTGAAAAACCCATTGCCGCCAGCATTGCCGAAGCCGAATCCTTGGTGAATACAGCCGCAGAACAGACTTGTATTTTGCAAGTTGGGCATATTGAGCGATTTAATCCGGTTTTTCAAGAATTTAGCCAGGTTTTAACCACCGAAGAAATTCTCGCCCTCGAAGCCCATCGGATGAGTCCTTATTCAGACCGGGCCAATGATGTGTCGGTGGTTTTGGATTTGATGATCCATGATATTGACCTGCTCTTAGAACTGACCAATTCCCCGGTTTCCCGGTTAACCGCCGCTGGGAGTCGTTCGGCCAATTCCGGGTATTTGGATTATGTGACAGCTACGTTAGGATTTGCCAATGGGGTTGTCGCCACACTAACGGCCAGTAAAGTCACCCATCGGAAACTTCGCCGGATTGTTGCCCACTGTAAAAAATCCTTGACGGAAGCGGATTTCTTAAAAAATGAGATCCTGATTCATCGCCAAATGCACGCCAGTTGTCTCGCCGATCATGGGCAAGTGTTGTATCGCCAAGATGGCCTGATCGAAAAAGTTTATACCAGCAATATTGAACCCCTCCATGCCGAATTAGAGCATTTTGTCCATTGTGTGCGCGGCGGCAATCCTCCTTCTGTGGGTGGAGAACAGGCCTTAAAAGCCTTACGTCTAGCCAGTTTGATTGAGCAGGTGGCCTTGGATGGACATGGCTGGCCGGGGGAAAATCTGGCGGCCTTAAATGCCATCACAGGGGTTGTGGCCACCTAAAATCTCTCTGGAGTCGTTCAGTAGTAGCTTAAAATATAGCTGTGGTTAAAAATAAACTTAGCCTCGGTTAGAGCATCCTGAATCTATGAAGCAATCTCACAGTGGTGATCTCCTCTCTCAATACAGCCAAGGCCAACGGAATTTTCGCGGGATGAGTTTACAGGGTCTGGAATTACCTCTAGCCAGCCTGAATCATAGTGATTTTGCTAACTGCAATCTGAGTGGGGTGAATTGGAGCGGGGCCGACTTAATCAAGGTCAACTTTAGTAAGGCCAATCTCCGCAATGCCAAACTGATTGGAGCCGACTTGAGTGGGGCCAATTTAGTTGATGCTGACCTGCGGGGGGCCCTCTTAAGTGGGGCAATTTTAGTCGGGGCCTATCTCTCACGGGCTAATTTGGAACAAGCGGTCTTGAGTGGGGCGGTGTTGAATGGGGCCGTTCTGCGGGATAGTCACCTCCGAGATGCCAATTTGGTCGGGGCAGATTTAAGCGGCGCGGATTTGTTGGGGGCAGATGCCCGAGAGTCAGACTTAGCGGAAGCCCAGTTAGAAGGGGCCGTGCTCCCAGATGGTTCGGTCAGATATACTCCCGATACTCAAGGGGAACTAGCAGAAGAACTCAGTGCCCAAAACACGGTCGTAGAGACTCACAATGCGCCCGACAATGAAACCATCATCTGCCATTTTCTCCAGGCCCCCCTAGCCGAGATGACCGCGTTGGGGAACGAATACCTCCACATTGACCCGGGGGCTAAAGATGCCTGCCATTTGGTAAGTCAAACAGATGAATTAATTGCCACACGCACCTTGGTGTCTGGATTGCCCACCGTGACCCTCTACTCCCACACATCCATGACTACCTCTGTGGATCAACTCCTGGGAGAACTTGGATTTTTGCCTACCCGAGAAGTTTTAGAACCCATGGCCTGGGTGGAATATCGCCACGGAGAACGCTTACCAGGCTATGAACATACCTTTGGAGAGGCACGGCGGCTCTGGAAAAGCTGGTGGATGGGGCAACAAGCCGAGGATAGACAGGGCTGTTCAGCAATTTTGGTGTGGCGGGATGAACAGTGGTTACCCTTGGTGGAGATTAATTTTGCTGGGTTTCCTGAGGGCCTGATCACCATTACCCTCACCACTGGAGCCGCCTGGGTTTTGTCCCCCAATGAAAAAATTAACTGGTTAACCCCAGATATCCCGGCGAGTTTGGCATCGGAGGCCGGCCATCAAGACGCAGCAGCGGAACCAGTGATCTCTTGGGAGCAAATCAGGCAAATTCTCGTCTATCAGCCTGGGCAGTTGCGGATTCAAACCAGCCTTGGGGAACTCATTGTGCAAGGAGAGTCGTTGGCCTGCGCCTTGAATGATGTCGCCTTGCCCTTGACAGAGTTGTTTCAGGATCAACGTTAGGGGGTAATGATGGCTAATCTGATTTCCCTCCATGCCACGACTCCCCAGGCCCGGACTGTGGAGCAACTTGTTCAATCCTTGCAGGGGGGGGCAGTTCTCCTTTATCCCACAGATACGGTCTATGCGATTGGCTGTGACTTAAACCACAAGGGAGCCGTGCAGCGAGTCCGCCAACTGAAGCAACTTGCCAACGATAAGCCCCTGACGTTTTTATGTCCTTCCCTCTCCGATATTTCTCGCTATGCCTATGTCAGTGACCCAGCCTATAAACTGATGCGGCGGTTAATTCCTGGTCCCTATACCTTCCTCCTGGGAGCAACCAAATTAGTCCCCAAGCTCGTCCAAAACCCCAAGCGTAAAACCACTGGAATTCGCGTCCCCGACTCCGCCATTTGCCAGGCTCTGCTGACGGCCTTGGGTAATCCAATTATTTCTACCTCAGCCCCCTTGCCCGCGGATCAGGATCATTATCGGGATAGGGCCGAACTCTTTGATCGCTTTGACCGCTTGGTGGATGTGATGATTGATGCTGAAATTGCCCCAGGCCGGGCCGTTTCGACCATTATTGACTGTGAAGCTGAGCCTCCGATCATTATCCGGCGGGGCCTGGGTTGGGAACATCTACCTGTGGAATTACAGGAGAGCGATGAGCTTGCCTACTTTTAGGGAGTATCTTGGCGGCGGGGGTCGAGAAATGGTTGTTGATCTCGCCGCTTCCTTGATCCCAGGCCACGGCAACCCAGATAATACCTGAAGACTCGGCTACAAACTTGACCGCGAATTGTGGCATTCCTTTTTTGATACTTTTGGGAGAAAACACGATGGCAATTTTGAAAAAACTCTTTTCGGCCCTCTTTGGCTTTTTAGGCGGCTTACTCGGCCTGGGTAAAAAATCGGGCTATTACTTAGAACTGGATGAGGCAAAATCCGTACCTAAAGCTCCGGCTCCCGTAGCTGAGACTCCGGCCTCAGAAGCTCCTGTGTCAACTCCGGCCCGAGTCGCTAAAGTTGAATCTCCAGTTCCTAATCCCTTAAATTTACCTGCCCCCACCGTCACCACCAGCCCTGAACCCTTAACGGCAGCCCCCGAAACACCAGCCATTCCCTTTGTTCAATTTGCGCGCCGCCGGCCTGGGGCAAACATGAAGAGCTTTTTGGAATTGGCTAAACAAGTTAAAACCTCTGCCTAGGGGATCTGCGTGGAACAAGACTCGTTTATTGCCTTGCCTGGTTTAGCACTGGATGTAGAGCTGCCGGATCCGGAGGATTTAGGTCTTTCGGATCAGGATTTTTTATCTAAGGTTGACCTGGCCTGGCAAGTGTGCGAACGCTTTGATCTCCAAACCGAAATTTGGCGGGGACGAATTTTACGCACGGTTCGAGATCGGGAAAAACAACAGGGGGACAGTCGGGGCCAGGGATTTTTACGTTGGTTACAGGAACAGGAAATTAGTAAAACTCGCGCCTATAGTTTGATCGAACTGGCCAATAGTGCTGATACGCTCCTGAGTTCTGGGGCTTTGCCTGCAACGGCTGTGGAACGCTTTAGTAAGAGAGCTTTTGTGGAAACCGCCCAGGCCCCGCCCGAAGTTCAAGAAATGGTCACGACCGCAGCGAATCGGGGCGAGCGGATTACCTATCGAGAAGTCAAGCAAATCAATGACGAGTGGACAACCCTCCAATCCGATATTTTGCCACCGATTATCAAAGAGAAAGCCGCTGACCGGAGCCTGTCCCCCCGCTATCTAGCCCCATTGGTCAAAGAGTTAGAAAAACTGCCTCTTGAGCAGCAAACTAGCCTCCAGGCCGAGGTCGCCAAAACTCCAGATGTGGATACCATTAAGCTAGTCACCGCCGCCGCCCGCAGTTTATCCCGCTACTTGGAATCGGCCCCCCAAATCCAGGCCCTTAGTCAACTCGAACTGGATCTCACCCAGGCCCTCGGGGAAGCCCAACGCCTTGGCCAACTCCAATCTGCCGCAGATCTCGTCCAACAGGCCGCCCAACTAGAAACGACCATGGCTCGCCTCTATACCACCTGGAAACGCCTCAGTTACTTAGCAGAGCAGCTTTATGTTGAATCAGGCAGTAGTACCCCTCACCTCCGGCAATTACTCACCGGCCTGGAAACCTTATCAGGAGAGTTGTTAGAAATTCAGTTGGGACAAGGGGATAAAGCCCGCATGGTGCGGATTCATATCTTGCCAGATGAAGGGTGAACATTGCTAGTTTTACCGGCCCTCTATGCCCAGTTTGGTGGCTATTTCCTGCCCAAAACGGTGATGGAGCCTGAGAACGAGGACTTTAACCCACCCGCCCCAGGCCAGCCGGTCAACGTTGGTCAAGTGTCCTAATTTTCGCAATATGCACTCGATTTAATTTTTGTGAGGGACAACATCATGCAAGTCAAAGTTTTATCCTTAATCACGGTCATGGGCCTGGGTTTGAGCCTCGGGGCCTGTGGTGGCAGTTCGGACACAACCCGTTCATCACCATCTCCAGCCAGTCCGTCTCCAGAAATGTCTAGCCCTAGTCCTGAAGTTGCTAATTCAGTCACGAATGCTGAACCCTCAGATGGTCATAGTCAAGGCGGACAAGTAGTTGAAACAGATAAATATCATTTGGAGTTGCTTGTTGCCAGAGAACCGGCCGGTTTACACATTGATTTTTTTGTCCAACAAGGCCTGGATCATGATCCGGTTTCAGATGCAAAGGTTATCGGTCAGTTGCAACTCCCCGATGGCAGCCAGAAAACCTTGGACTTTGAATACAGTGATGCCGATAAACATTACACCGCTTATTTGACCGATGCGCCTGAGGGTGAATACCGTATAGTTGTTCTCACGGATATTCGGGGTGAAAAAGTCAACGGCCGGTTTACCTTTACGCCTTAATTCAAATCATGGGGTAATGGTTTCAATCAGGGGACAAATTTCAGCTTCAGAGAGTTGGGGCGTGAGGCCTTGCCACTGGGTTTGATACGCTTCCAGTTCCTGCTTGAAGGTTTGCATTTGTGAAATCTGGGTATTAAGTTGGTGAATTTTCTTAGCCAATAAATTCTGTACCATCTCACAGGGTAATTCTCCCCGATCCCGCACATCCAAAATCTGGCGAATTTCATCTAAGGCTAAACCCAAGGCCTGGGCTTTCTTAATAAAGAGAACCTGGGAAATCACCGTTAGCGCGTAGTACCGATAACCATTGTCACCCCGCTCGGCCGGAGTAATTAAACCCAGGGTTTCGTAGTAGCGCAAGGTCGGCACAGATACACCAGATTGCTTGGCCACATCACCAATTTTGAAAGCTGAACGAGTTGTCATAAATAATCCTGAAAAATGCTTAACTCTCAGGTCTGCTTTAGACATTAGTATAAAGTTATGTTGCCTTGATGATGAGGTATGGTGATGTACGATGTCGATGCCAAGTCATGAATACCCGTGCAGTTGTCTATTCGAGGTTGAACAGTGCCCTCACAATACTCGCATTTGTATCCATACATAGGATTAGTCCTCAAGTTCAGTAACTTCATAAACCGTAGTAACTTCATAAACCGTGATGATTAGATAGCGTCCGGTACTAGTGAAACGTCCAACTACTCCAACAGGCGTTTTTTGATCCAAGGCAGTTCTCTCTATAGCAAACAGTAATTATTCATGAGAAAATACCATACATAGTCAGATGAGAAGAATGGAGAACAAAATGACTTAAAAACAGTTCAAATAGATATTTTGTAATTTTAAACGTCTTCAATAAGTGTCACACTTTCCTTAAGAAGTTTTTAACTTGCAGCCACACTGCTTCAATCGGATTTTGTTCCGGTGCGTATGGGGCTAGTTTGATGCAGTAAATCGACCATTCTTGTTCTGGCTTATTTCCATTGACTTGATGTAAATATTTACGGAAATCATCACTGTTATGATATGCTGCACCATCCCAAATCACCATAATTTTCTGATTCAGATAAGTTGTCCTTATCGCTTTGATAAACTGAATAGTATTCTGACTATTTCCACTCGAATAAGGTTTGACAATTAGGCGATCTGTGACATAGTTTATTGCACCATAATCGGTTCGCCTATCTTTTATATTCTTGATGGGAACCTGTATTCTTTCATCCGCTTTACTCCAAGCATATCCACAAATATCCCCTGAAACAGGATGGCACTGATCCACGCAGTAGACAACGGTTTTTCCTGATTCAATTGAAACTCGATTCGTTTCTAAATACTCACAAATCTCTTTTTTTAAGGCGACTTTCTCGGGGTCTTTTGGGGGATGAGTGACCTGGGCTTTCTGCCAAGATAGACCCGCCTCATGCAATAAATTATAATAACTTGACTTGGCTGCATAAACAACATCAAATGTTTCTAATATATATGCTTCTAATTCTTCAAGATTCCAATGATTCTGTTGTTTTAACCATTGAATAACCTGTTGTTTTTCAAAATCTGATAAATATCCGGTCTTGCCTTTATAGCCCAGTTTTAATGCATTGACACCGGACAATAAAAATGCTTGTTTCCACTTAGTAATGAATCCGGATGAAACCTGGAGTAGAGCCATGATTTCTGAATGAGTACATCCTTGCAATGTCATCTTGACCGCTAGGGCACGCTTCATTTCTCTTGAATCTAGGCATGTATCTATAAATTGATTGAGTTCATCCATGGGGTTATCCAAGACACATTCTTATTCTCTCATATTTGAAAACGGATTACTATATATGCATCAAATTGTTACGTCAAGGTGTTATCAATCATCTTGTTTCAACAAACTCCGATGAGAATTACTGTTTAACAATTGCGCCAAAATCTCCCAGGCCAGCCGCGGCATTCCGAACTAACCCTAAAAGATTCAAACGATTCTGCCTAACTTCTAAATCCTCATCCATGACTAAGACGCTCTCGGGGCCATCAAAAAAACGGCTCACGGTCGGGGCTAGGGCGGTTAAGGCTGCTAAAAGTAGGGCATAGTTGCGGGTTTCTTGGGCGGTTTGAATGTGGGGAAGTTGCTGAGTTAGGGCCTGGTAAAACTCTTTTTCAATGGGTTGTTTCAGGGTGTTGGTTTTAATCACGGCTTTAACATCCAAACAATCTGTGGACAAGTCCCCTTGACGAGCCAGACGAGCCGCCCGGTTCACCGTTTCATAAATTTGAGTCATCCGGCCATCATGACGAATGGTTTGTAAGAATTTAGCCCGCACCAAGACATCTACCACATCCCCCAGGCCCCGTTGGATTAAACTCGGATCCGCTTCTCCTAAAACCGCATTGACCAAATCGTAATCAATCTGTTGCTCATCAAGCAGGAGCGAGCGGAATCGTTGCCCAAAAAAGTCTTGGAGTTGGGTGGTTAAGGTTTTAGCTTGGGTGGCTTTTGGGAAGGCCTGGGTAAAGCTCGTAATAGTTTGACTCAGCAGTTGACTTAAATTCAGCGATAATTTGGCATTCCAAATGATGTTGATGATTCCATTGGCGGCCCGTCTGAGTGCAAAGGGATCCGAAGAACCTGTTGGAATCCGTCCCAGGCCAAAGATACTCACGATGGTATCCAACTTGTCTGCAATCGCTACGACTTGTCCGGTCATCGTTGTCGGTAAGGCATCGCCCGCGCCTTGGGGTAAATAATGCTCAACAATCCCCTTCGCCACTAAGTCTGACTCACCCCCGGCCTGGGCATAAATTTCTCCCATCCGCCCCTGTAGTTCGGGAAATTCCCCCACCATTTGGGTAACTAAATCGGCTTTGCAGAGGTGGGCTGTGCGTTGAATGTGTTGGGTAGTTGTGTCATCCAGGCCAAGGTTAACGGCAATTTCACGGGCAATGGTTTTAATCCGCTCAACTTTGACAGCCATAGAACCCAATTCATCTTGGAATGTCACTGTTTCTAATTTGGGTAAATAGGCTTCTAACGGTTGAGACAAGTCCGCATCATAGAAGAATTTACCATCAGCCAAGCGCGCCCGGATCACCCGTTCATTGCCCAATCGAATTGTCTCAGCAGCAGCAGGATCGCCGTTACTGATGGTGATGAAATGGGGCAGGAGTTTTTGTTTTTGATCATAAACTGGGAAATACCGTTGATGCGTCACCATAACCGTTGTAATTACGTCCGGGGGCAGTTGTAAAAATTCTGATTCAAAGTTGCCTAAGATTGCGGTTGGCCATTCCACTAATTGCACCACTTCGGCGAGTAAATCACTGGGAATTTCCGCTGTACCTTTCACGGATTTAGCTACGGCCTGGATTTGTGCGGTAATTAACGTTTCTCGTTTTGGGGGTTCAACTTCGACAAACGCAGCCCGCAGAATTGAAGCATAGTCCTTGGTCTGGGTGATGTTGACGGGGCCTGGATGGAGTACCCGATGCCCATAGCTGCTGTTGCTGCTGTTAATCACCCCCGAACCATTGGGAATTGAAATGGGTAATACTTGCTCTTGCCACAGGGAAACTAACCAGCGAATCGGCCGGGAAAAGCGAAAATCCCCATCGCCCCAACGCATCAGCCGTTTGCCTTCAAGTTTACTAATCCAGTCCAACACCCAGGCCTGGAGCAGTTCCCCAGTCGGTTTAGCGGATTTAGTTTGGGTCAGATAGATAAATTCCCCTTTTTCCGTTTGCTTAACGGTAATTTCCTCTAAGGTGGCTCCTTTAGATTTAAGAAATCCCAGTAAGGCTTTGGTGGGTTCTCCGTCTTTGTAGGCCGCAGTAACAGAAGGGCCTTTGATCTCTTCAATTTGATCCGGGGGGTGAATCTCCAGGCCTGTAATCAGCAATGCCAGACGGCGGGGGGTGCCAAAAACTTGAATCGAGGTTGGGGTTAGCCCTTGGACCGCCAAATCCGGGGAAATCCGTTGTTGCCATTGAGAAATTGCCGAACTCACAAACGCGGCCGGGAGTTCTTCTGTCCCCACTTCCAACAAAAAATTAGCCCGAGGGTCGGAGTTAGCAGCCATGTACCTGAATTGAAATTAGCAACTCCTTTATCCTACTGTGACCCCAGGCCGCAACAAACAACGACTAGCCAAGTCCATGCAATGTTGGGGGGGATGAGTGTAGTACCAGCAACCCAAGCCAGCTTCAGTGAGTGCTAAAATCAACTCCAAAATCACCAGATTATCCAGGGGATTGACATGGAAGGTAAATGTCTCTGTGGTGCAATAACCGTCCAAACACCCGATAAAACAAGCCTTGATGCCTGTCATTGTGGGATGTGTCGGCGTTGGGGGGGTGGGCCAGCTTTGGGGATTGCCTGTGGTACGGATGTGCAATTGGCCGGAATCGAAAAATTAAAGGTCTATCGGTCATCAGATTGGGCTGAACGAGCCTTTTGTGGTGAATGTGGGTCTCATATTTACTACAAGTTACTCCCAACCCAAGACTATTTCATTCCAGCCGGTCTATTCCCAGATGGCACGAAATTTGAGTTCACAGAACAAATCTTTATTGACATGAAGCCCAGTTATTATGAATTTGCGAATCAAACTGTCAACTTAACCGAAGCAGAGATCTTGGCAAAATTTGCTAACCTGCTTTGATTTTCCTATCTCCCTTAACGAAACTGATACCCGCTGGCCTGGGGCTGCAAGGCCGAGTGAAATCCCTGTAACCTTAGCAATCGGGTCAACTTAGGGCGTCGCAGAACTCGGAATAGGAGGGCTAAGCCTTGGAAAATACCCTAATTTTCGCCGAAACTTCCTGATCCCTATCCCTCTGTCTGGGGCAACTACTTTATACTACTAGCGAGATAGATCTACAAACTGAGTAGATCCGCCTATCCCCTATTTGGTGTATCAGCGGTAAGGAGTATCGGATTGAAGGACGGAGGCAGCAGCACCCTAATTAGCCGGGAATTTTTAGGGCCGCCGGGAGATTTTAACCCGACTGTAGTCATGTTTATTGCGGCCATTAGCCTTGCCGTCATCTCCACCGTCGGTCACTTTGAATGGGATTGGCCGGCCTGGTGTACCTTTGGTGTCAATATTTTGGCGTTGCATTTGGTCGGGACGGTGATTCATGATGCCTCCCATAACGTGGCGCACCGCAACCCCCTTGTGAATGCTGTCTTGGGCCATGGCAGTGCCTTGATGCTGGGATTTGTCTTTCCCGTGTTTACCCGCGTCCATATTCAACACCACGCCCATGTCAACGATCCTGAAAATGACCCAGATCATTATGTCTCCAAGGGTGGCCCGTTGTGGCTAATTGCTCCGCGCTTTTTCTATCATGAAATTTTCTTTTTTAAGCGGCGACTGTGGCGGAATCATGAACTGTGGGAATGGGCCATTAGTCGGGGCCTGTTGGTGACGGTGGTGACACTGGCGGCCATCCATGGACATCTGGATTATGTGCTGAATTTCTGGTTTTCCCCGGCCGGTGTAGTGGGCTTAATGTTGGGTTTGTTTTTTGATTATTTTCCCCATCGCCCCCATGTAGAACGGAATCGCTGGCACAATGCCCGAGTTTATCCCAGTCCGATTTTGAACTTCCTAATTTTGGGGCAAAACTATCACCTCATCCATCACCTGTGGCCCAGTATTCCCTGGTATAAAGTCCAACCGGCTTACTATTCTGTTAAACCCCTTTTAGATGCCAAAGGCTGTAAACAAACCCTCGGGATTTTTGAGCCTGGTAACGTTGGCCCCTTTTTGTATGATGCTCTGATTGGGATTCATTGGCCGCACTCGACTTCACTTCCGTCCCACACTCAGTTGAATATTTCCGTACCCGAATCCCATCCGGAACCTCAACGTAGCTCTGTTAAACTTTAGGATCGAATTTAACCCGGCATTGCCCCAGGCCAGTTCGTTAGACTCAAAACAGAGTGTTAGTTTTGCGAATCCCTGTTTTGTTATGCGAATCATTCAACAATCAGCAACCCGTTTAGTTTTGCGGCAACGCTTGGTCGGTCTCAGATATTTGTGCGCGTTTTGTGCCGGCCTGGGATTGTTCTTGTTCTTAGGGTATGAGTCTCCTGTGGATGGCATTGGGCTAATTGGTTTAACGACAGCCGGCCTGGGCTATCAACTGACGGCACAAGAAGACTGTACCCTTAACCGAGAAACAGGGTTATTAACCTTGAGAAACTCTCTGGGGCGAAAATCCTATCATCTAGAGCAGCTAAAACGCGTCATAGTCAAAAAAGAAGTATTCCTTGGAACAGAGTTTTATCAGGTTTATTTCTACACCCAGGCCGGAGAGCAAATTGCCTTAACCCGTTTTCCGACAACCCATGTGGCACAACAGCAATCCTTAGCCCGCAGTATCCATCAGTTTATGGCTTCCAAGGTATAACGCTGGATTGACCACTTGTAACAGTAATCACCGGCCCAAAAATGCCATTACCCGTTGGGCGGCCTGGGCGAGGATTTCTGGCTCTCGAACGAGGGCAAAACGAACATACCCTTCACCCGCTGCACCAAAGCCGGCCCCTGGAGAAGCTGCCACCCCCGTCGCTTGAACCAGTTGCTGACAAAAGCCAATAGAGTCCGATTGCCAAGGTTCTGGGAGTTTGGCCCACACATACATTGTTGCCGGGGGCATTGGGACTGACCAGCCAAATTGATTCAGGGTTTGGACAAAGGCCTCGCGGCGGTGTGCAAAGGTTTGGACTGTGCTTTGGGGAATATGCTGTCCTTGGGTTAAGGCAACAGTCGCGCCCCGAAAAATGCCGAGATATTGGTTAAAATCAACAACGGCTTTTACTTGCCTGAGAGCTTTAATCAGGGTGCTGTTACCAATGGCAAAACCAACCCGAAAGCCGCCCATGTTGTAGGACTTGGATAGGGAGAAAAATTCGATACTTACAGACTTATCCGGATCCGCTTGCAAAATGGAGGGGGGTGGGCTAGAGGTAAAGTCCATATCTACATAGGGAAAGTCATGGGCGAGGACAAGGTTGTGGCCCTGGCAAAATTCGATGGCGGTGTGGAAAAATTCCAGGGGGGCAACGGCGGTGGTGGGATTGTGGGGATAGCTGAGGACGAGGAGCTTGGCCTGGTGTAGAATCGCGTTCGGAATAGAACTCAAGTCAGGTAAAAAATGATTTTCCGCGAGTAGCGGTAAGGTGTGGATTTGTCCCCCAGCTAAATGAACACCACCTGCATGGGAGGGATAGCCCGGATCCAGTAAAAGAGCATAATCCCCTGGATTCATGATTGCCAAGGGGAGATGGGCTGTACCTTCCTGGGAGCCAATTAGGGGTAAAATCTCGGTCTCTGGATCAACGGCAATGCCGAATTTTTGGCGATACCAGGCCCCGGCAGCGTGGCGAAAGTCTTGGGTGCCATGGAATAAGAGATAACCGTGAGTCATCGGATCTCCAAGGGCCGCCCCAATGGCCTGGGTAATGAGGGGATCAACGGGTAAATCAGAAGACCCCAAGGATAAGTCAATCATGTCCTGTCCGGCCCGGCGTGCTAAGGCCTTGGCCTGATCCATATCGGCAAAAACATTACTTTGTAAGCCAGTGAGACGATGGGCGAGGGGTAACATCAGAGCTTCCAGGGTGATTGATGAGAATAATTAGTCTGATTCCAGCCTAGCAACGGCAGTAGGACTTCAAACCGTCATAATCATCCTCCCAGTAATTAGCCGTGAACCCCTAGAGGCGCAACACCAGGCCTGGAACTCAGGGAAACAATAGCCCTCAAACCGTCAAGAGACTGTGGAGCAATACAGCTAACACAATGGCTGTAACTAAAACATAGGTAAAATCGCGTTGACGTAAGAAAATTAGCAGGGAAAGGGCAACCCGAGTAATGGGGGTGAGGAGTAATAACAAAATTCCCGTTTGAATGATCGCGTGTCCGCGAGCTTGCACATCAGCACTCAGGAGATCTGGAACCAGTTTGAGATAGGTCGGCTCGCCCTTAAAGACACTCAAGGCCACAGTTTCCTGCCCATTTCTCCAAATATAGATTAGCCCCCCAATCAAAATAACTGTAGCAGAGAGAATCACCCCACCCCGGAGGACATTGCCCAGGAGTTGATCCATTTTTTCATCTTCCCGATTGCGCTGCTCAAAGGTCATAGTTTTAACCCCAACCCACTAATTCCTTGCCACAACATTTGCACAGCGACAATACCCAACACCACGCTAAAAACAATCCGCAAAAGCTGGACGGGGGCATGGACTAATAACTTCGCTCCGACTAGAGAACCAAACAGAACCCCCAAAACCACAGGTAAACAGAGGCCAGGATCAATATACCCCCGACTAAAATAAATGCCTGCACTCGCGGCTGCCGTCACCCCAATCATAAAGTTACTGGTGGTGGTGGAAACTTTGAAGGGCAACTGCATCACCTGATCCATCGCCAAGACCTTGACCATTCCCGAACCAATCCCCAGCAACCCCGATAGAACCCCAGCCACATACATCAAGCCAAAGCCACCGGGGACATTTTGGGGAAAGTAATCTTCCCAGCCGCCGCTAGTTGGGTAACAGCTATTCATCCCTAGGGAGGTAGCCAGAGGATTTGGGCCAATGTCACTCAGATGATCCTTGTGGGGTTGATTAGTGGCATAAATTGACCAGAGGAGAGCCACCCCAAAGATGATCGAAATACCAGCGGTGGGCATCCAAGTGGCAATATAGGCCCCCGAAATTGCCCCAATGGTTGTGGCCACTTCTAAAAACATCCCAATCCGGACATTACTAAATCCCTCTTTGACGTAAGCAGCGGCGGCTCCAGAAGAGGTGGCAATGACTGAAATGAGGGCGGCCCCAATGGCATAGCGAATATCAACCCCCAGGCCAAGAGTTAAGAGGGGAATAATCACGACACCACCTCCTAAGCCAGTGACGGCCCCCAGGCCCCCCGCTAAAACTGAGCCAATCAAGGTAATGCCTGTTAATTCCAGAACCGTCACAAATGATCTCCTTAGTCTTGGGTGAAATTCATTTATAAGCCATCTGACAACAGTTCTTGAATAAATACACAATGTTTTTATCGCCAAAGTTTTGATCGGCAAGTCGAAAACCCTTGGGTCATTGGCCACTCTGAATTGTATCAATTAGCATTAGCTCCCCGATGGGGTGAAAAGAAAAGATAATTAAGTCAAGATTTATGTCAATTATGATGACCCTGAGCCAAGAACAACCTGCCCTGTCAAGAAATCGAGTTACTCAGTAAGGTCAAGATATTAACGTTTTTGCCTCTCAACTGCTGGCAACCATTCTACAGTTTGGCGAGAGAAGACTTACAGGCATTCCTTGACGGGATTCAGGTAGGTTTAGATGATTTTGAAATGGGTAAGTTACGATCTTTTGCAGATTTCTCAAGACAACAATATTAAACCTCCAATCTACTGACTGATTGATAAAGTCCCGACTTGAACTGGTCAGCTTGGCAAAGGCAGAGATAGATTAGGCGTTGAGATGATAATTCCCAGGCCTGGATATACTAAGAACGAAGCAATGAGTTATCCCCAAGCGTGTTCAAACGGATTTTAGTGGCGGTTGATGATTCGGACATGGCCACAGAGGTGATCGAGGCCCTGGGTCAGTTAGACTTAATTCCCGAAAGTTTAGTTATTTTGACCCATGTGATTTCTCCAGCAGAATCAGGCCTGGGGCAGTCGGCGGACGTGTCTCAACCCACTGGTCATTGGCAACATCTGGAGTCACGCCTAGAGGACTATTGCCAAGAGGTGAATGAACTTTTTGAAAATACGGTGGATGTCGTCCTAGAGATTGCCCAGGGAGAACCAGCGGCGGAAATTATTCGCTTGGCCCACATTCACCAGGCCGAGTTAATTCTTTTAGGGAGTCGGGGTTTAACCGGAGTCTCGCGAATTTTACAGGGGTCAGTGAGTGCTCAAGTGGTGGAAGAAGCTCCCTGCTCTGTGTTTGTAGTCAAGTCTAGTCCCTCAGCTTAACGCCAATTTTGTTCAGTACTGCCCTTAGGTTCGTTGACGGTAAGTTATGACAACATTGACCGGATTATCTGCTGCTGAAGTTGAAGACCGCCGCCGTCTGGGCTTAGATAATCAACAACCCCCGGCCACCAGCCGCACCTATAAAGAAATCTGCAAAGACAATTTATTCACCTTTATCAATGGGGTGTTCTTTTTCATCAGCATTGTCCTGTTGGGCTTGGGTCGGCCAGGGGATGTGTTGGTGATTGCGATTGTGGTGTTTCTGAATACGATCCTCAGCTTGGTGCAGGAAGTCCGGGCCAAACAACAGTTGGATCAAATTGCCCTCTTAACCCGGCCCCATGTGGCGGTCTTGCGGGATGGGGTGGAAATTTCGGTTACGCCTGATGCCATTGTCCAAGATGATGTTTTGGTGGTGCGGCCGGGGGATCAAATTATTGCCGATGGGCGGGTGGTCGGCACAGGGCAAATCCAGGTGGATGAATCGCTCCTGACGGGGGAATCGGACTTAATTAATAAAGAACTGGGGGATTTAGTCTATTCCGGGAGTTATTGTGTGCAGGGGTTGGCCTACTACCAGGCCGAGAAAGTGGGATCTGCCAGTACCGCTAACCAAGTCACGAAGAGTGCCAAAGCCTTCCGCCGCGAACTGACCCCCCTCCAACATGACATCAACTTAATTATTCGGGTGATTCTGGTTTTGGCCATGTTCCTCTGGATTTTGGTCTTACTGTCACTGCTGGTGGGCTTAAGTAGTTTTCCGATGGCGGTACAAACAGCGGCGGTGGTGGCCGGGCTAGTCCCAGTGGGGTTGTATTTAACCATTACCTTGACCTATGCCGTGGGGGCGGTGCGGATTGCCAAACAGGAGGTCTTGGTACAACAGGCCAATGCGATGGAATCCCTCAGTAATATCAACGTCCTCTGTCTGGATAAAACCGGCACCCTGACGGCCAATGCCCTGGAAGTCCAAACCATTCACCCCTTGCAAGGCACAGAACCCGAACTGCGGCAATTACTCGGTCGCTTTGCCCATAGCCTCACCGTGGCCAATCAAACCAGTGCCGCCATTGCCCAGGCCTGTGCCGCCCCCCCCTGCCCCCCTCGCCTTGAAATCCCCTTTGCCTCAAGTCATAAATGGAGTGCCTTGGCCTGGGCGGATGTAGGGGGAGTTACGATTCTAGGTGCGCCGGATGTTTTGTTTCCAGGTGATCGCCTCAGTCCGGAAATTTTATTAGAAATTGAAACCGCCATTGCCCACGGAACCAGGGTGTTAATGGTGGCCCATAGTCAGCAGGATCCCCAATGGCCCGATCCGACCCAGGCCCCCCGCCTGCCTTTAGAGTTAACCCCCCTCGGCCTGGTGCTGTTACGGGATCAACTGCGGCCCCAAAGCCAGGAAGTGCTGGAGCGGTTTACCCAGGCCGGGATTGGGATCAAAATTATTTCTGGCGATCATCCCAAAACGGTCTTAGCCTTGGCCAAACAGGTGGGGGTGGGGGAAAACCTTGGGGGAGCCTTACGGATTATCTCGGGGGCTGAGTTAGCAAAAATGAATCCAGGGGAATTTCAGCAAGCGGCCCGGGAAACAACCATCTTTGGACGCATTACCCCGGAACAAAAGCGTCAATTGGTAAAAGCTCTCCGGGATCAAGGTCTCCATGTGGCGATGATTGGGGATGGGGTAAATGATGTTCTCTCACTCAAGGAAGCCAACATTGGGATTGCGATGGAAAGCGGGAGTGCGATTACGCGGGGGGTGGCCGATATTATTTTGCGTCATGATTCCTTTGCAGCCTTACCGGCAGCCTTTCGGGAGGGCCAACGGATCCACAATGGGATTCAAGATGTGACGCGGCTGTTTTTAGTCCGGGTTTTGAGTTTTAGCCTCTTGTTTATGACATCGGTGATTGCCGGGCGGGCGTTTCCCTTGCTAATTAAACAAAACTCGCTCTTAACGTTGTTTGGGGTCGGGATTCCCACGATTGGTTTAGCCCTTTGGGCCGTTCCGGGGCCGCGTCAAGAAAAACCCCTGATTCCTTCTTTGCTGCACTTTGTGTTACCTGCTTCCTTGAGTTTGTGTTTACTGGGCCTGCTGGTCTATTGGGGCTATTTAGCTAATCAGATTTTGCCCTTAGTGGATTTGTTGCAAGGAACGGTCGCCCTGGATCAAATTTCTACAGCGATTCAACGGAATAAGTTTCGAGAAGGGATTGAAGTTGCTCGGAGTGCCTTAGTGACCGTCTTGCTGCTGGCTTCCTTGGTAATGATTTTATTTTTGAAACCGCCACACGGGGCCTGGGTTGGGGGCGCGCCCTTAAGTAAAAATTGGCGATATCCAGTTATGGCGAGTCTATTACTGGTGGGCTATGTGTTGATCCTGTTGATCCCAGGCCTGCGACATTTTCTCGAACTAGAATTATTACGCTGGGAAGACTACGGGATTTGTGTGCTCATTGTCATGGCCTGGGCCTTGATTTTACGGTCTATGTGGCGGTGGCGGCTGTTAGATCGGTTTTTGGGGGTGAGCCTGAGTTAGCACACTGTTATGAATCATTGAGCGATATTGATGTTCTAAATCAACAGAGTTAGTTTTCAAGGCACAGAGCAAGAATCTAGTAAAATCGAGATATGAAATTTGAGTGAGATGAACAAAAGAACCAGACAAACATTGCAAAACATGGGCTTGACTTTGCTGACTCTTACAAGGCTTTAGACTACCGCTTCGTATTTCTCTAGATACAAGGCAAGACTATGGAGAGGAGCGATGGATTGGGATCGGAATAATTGATGGGCGCGTTGTCGTTATAGTTTTCGTTGAACTAGATAGTAAAACAATTCGGATCATTTCACTGAGGAAAGCTCTACCTTATGAACGAAAAATCTATGGATACTACCTCAAAAACGAATTGGGCGAAAGTTGACTCGCTAACAGAAGCAGAAATTGATACATCTGATATTCCTCCTTTAACTGAGGAGTTCTTTAGTCAGTCGCGTTGGCGGGAATCTGTAGCACCCTTGAATGCCCTTGTTCCAATAGATGCCAAAACTCTAGCTTGGTTCCAGTCTCAGGGTAATGATTACGAGAATAAAATGGCGGCGGCATTGCGCATTTATGCAGAAGCTCATTCAGGACAATAACAAAGCATTCAAGCCAACCTTCATCAAGAATTGGGCAACGTTAATGGCTATCCAGTTGAGAGCGGTTCATTTCCAGGCCTAAAGAATTCATCGTTTGGGTTTTTTCATCAAATAAGGGATGATAAGCCTGACTCTCGGTTCCCATGAGGTGATCCCAAACGGTGAAATACAGCCCAAAGTTATAGCGAAATTGACTGTGGTGGAGACTGTGGTGAGTCGCGCCAATCAAAAAACGTCCCAACCAATGGCGATTAAAGTGGGCTGGATAAAGCTCTAGGTTCAAATGGTTAATCACGCTGGAGAAGGTCATCACTGTGAGCAAAATCACAATGGCATAGGGATGCAGGGGTAAAAACAGAACCAAGATCGGCAAGAAAATGGCCTGGGCCAAGGCTTCGAGGGGATGAAAGGAAAAAGCAGTCCAGGCCGAGGTGGTGATGCTTTGGTGGTGGACTTTGTGCATCCAGGGGTAAATTTTCGGGTGGTGCATCCAGCGATGGAGCCAGTAGTAATAGGTTTCATGCACCAGTAAGGCAATCAGCAGGCTCAGGCCAAAGTAAACATAACCCCAGCCCCCAATCTCCACATAGACCGCCGTATAGCCCCACTGCCACAACACCGCCGTAATTGCCCCCGTCAACGCAAAAATTCCCGAAGTCAGCAACGACCAGGCCAGTTCTTGGCAAAATTGATGTTTCTTGTAGGGGCGTAAATTAACCCAACGCTGTGACCAAAAGGTTCGCCGGGCCAAGGCTGCAAAAGCGGCAAAAACTCCAGCCACCGCCAAAAACCGCACCACGACCATGCCAAACATAACCCCGACCATAATTCCAAAAATATCGGGCTGACTGAGGGTATAGGGAATCATGGGGGATTTAAGGTAATGGGGTTAAGACACAGTTCTTGATGATGATGATTTTACTTGTTTTTATTGACTGATGAGTTAATATTTCTATAATGCTCCCTGCCCAGATTGTCTGTTTGGGATTTAGGACAATTCTGATCAGGTTTTATGATCTCCCAGGCCCCATTTCAAGACTTTATTACCTCCTGCCAAGCCCTCAAGGGGGATGAAAAAGGGGAGGCGCAAACATTTCTAAATCGGTTTTTCCAGGCCTTTGGCTATGCCGATGCAATTGCGGCGGGGGCCACCTTTGAAGAGCGGGTGAGTCGGGGTAGTGCGGCGGGGAAAACGGGGTTTGCGGATTTGGTTTGGAAGCCCAGAGTTTTAATTGAGATGAAAAAGCGGGGAACTGACCTGAGTAAACACTATGCCCAGGCCCTGCAATATTGGACAAATTTAGTCCCGAATCGGCCGCGGTATGTGCTGCTGTGCAATTTTGATCAGTTTTGGATCTATGACTTTAATGTCCAGGTGGATACGCCGGTTGATGTGGTTGAGTTAGGGCAATTACCGTCGCGCATTAGTGCCTTTGCCTTTATGGAGGTGGGCCATCGAACCCCAGTTTTTCGCAACAACCAAGTCGAAATCACGGAAAAAGCAGCCCGGAGAATGGGGGAACTCTATCAATGTTTGAAAGTACGGGCAAAAAATGGCAGTTTTAGTGAAGCCCAGGCCCAGCGATTTATTTTGCAATCTGTGTTGGCAATGTTTGCGGAAGATCGGGGCTTATTATCAACGGCGATGTTTATTGAATGTGTTCAAGATTGTGTCAATGGGGGCAGCACTTACGACATTTTGGGCGGGCTTTTTCGCGAAATGAATACCCCAGGCCAGACTCCCGCTGGACGATATCAAGGGGTAGATTATTTTAATGGCGGGTTATTTGCCCAAGTGCAGCCGTTGGAGTTAAGTCGGGAAGAATTGCAGTTATTGGATGTGGCGGCCCGAGAAGATTGGGGGAAGGTGCGACCGGCGATTTTTGGCAATATTTTTGAAAAGTCGGCTGATGATGTTGAACGCCATGCGCGGGGGATGCACTTTACCTCGGAAGTGGACATCATGAAGATTATCCGCCCGACCATTAGCCGTTTTTGGGAAGAACAAATTGAGGCTGAAACTACGATTGGGGAACTGAATCAATTGCAACTCCAACTTCAGCAATATCGAGTGCTTGATCCGGCCTGTGGTTCGGGGAATTTTTTGTATTTGGCTTATCAAGAATTAAAGCGCATTGAGGTGATGTTACTGGATAAAATTGCAGCTAAACGGCGCGCTCCAATGACCCAAGGAATCAGTTTTGTCACCCCAAATCAGTTTTATGGCCTGGATACAAATCCGTTTGCAGTGGAGTTGGCGCGGGTGACGTTAATGATTGGGCGCAAAATTGCCATTGATAAACACCATTTAACTGAGTCTGCGTTGCCGTTGGATACGTTGGATCAAAATATTATCTGTGCTGATGCGTTGTTTACCCCGTGGCCAAAAGCTGATGCAATTATTGGCAATCCTCCTTTTTTAGGTGGCAAGCATTTACGGTTGAATTTGGGTGATGACTATATTGATCGGATTTTTGCGAAATATACAGATGTCAAAGATTCGGTTCATTTTTGTAGTTATTGGTTTCGATTAGCCCATCAAAATTTACCGGAAAATGGCCGGGCTGGCCTGGTGGGGACGAATTCGATTTCTCAAGGTAAAAGTCGGACTGCGGCATTAGATTATATTTCCCAGAATAATGGAATAATTCATGATGCGATTTCAACTCAGGAGTGGTCAGGGGAAGCGGCGGTTCATGTCAGTATTGTGAATTGGATTAAGGTAAGACCCTCACCCCAGGCCTCGCTCACACGGGAAGAGGGGGATCCGATTGGTGGCCGAGCGCGTCAAATTCCAAGAGTTTTGCTGGAAAGAGCCAGAGAATTACGACAAAGACAAACCCCAGCAGAGCAAATTCTTTGGGAATGTTTACGCAATCGAGGTTTAGCCAATGCCAAATTCAGAAGACAGCATAATCTTGGCTCATACATTGCCGATTTTTATTGTCATCAGGCCCGTTTAGTGGTTGAACTGGATGGCCCAATTCATAAAGAAAGAAAAGACTATGATCAACGCCGAGATCAATGGATGCAAGAGCAGGGATTAACCGTTTTGCGATTTAGGAATGATGAAGTCTTTGCAAACTTGAGTGATGTTCTCGACCGAATTACCCAACACTTACTGCCACCCAACGAACTCCCCTCGCCTAGTAGGAGAGGGGCCGGGGGTGAGGTACATATCTCCTGCTACCTAGACAGCCAACCTGTACCATTCATCACCTCTTCGTTACGAGCAACCGTAGATGTGACTACGGCCAAACGGCTAAAAGCAAATCTGAATAAATGCTTTCAAGGCGTGATTCAAAATGGTAAGGGCTTTATCGTCACAGAGCAACAGGTTAAAGATTGGGTTAAAAACGATCCTAAAAATGAAGATGTCTTGAAGTTATTTTTGGGTGGTAGTGATTTGACAGATATTCCTCATGGATGCCCAAGCAGATGGATTATTGATTTTGTAGATATGTCTTTAGAAGAAGCGAGTCAATATCAAAAACCTTTAGAATGGCTTAAAAACACTATTCCTCAAGAGAGAGCTAATAATCGCAATCCACGACTGAAAACTTACTGGTGGAAATATGAAGGCAAACGTTTAGAAATGAGAATTGTGCTTGAGTCTTTATCCTTTTATTTTGCTGTTACTGAAGTTTCAAAATGGTCTATCTTCTTACCTTGTCAAAAAAATTGGCTTCCGAGTAATCTAGTACATCCTGTTGCTTCAGATGATTTTTATGTGTTAGGAATATTGACCTCTAAACTACACCGGGCCTGGGTCAAAGCACAAAGCTCAACACTCAAAGGCGATACTCGATATACTCACAACACTTGTTTTGAAACCTTTCCCTTTCCCCAAACCGCCACAGCCCAGCAAATCGAAAAAATCCGCGCCACCATGCAAAAACTCCATGACTATCGCACCGAACAAATGGAGCAAAAACAATGGGGCATTACCAAACTCTATAATGCCTATTTTGATGAACCCGCCAGCCAACTCTATCAACTTCATGCCCAACTGGATCAACAGGTTTTAGCTGCCTATGGATTCAATAAAAATGATGATCTTTTAGCAAAACTCTTAGCCTTGAATTTAGAATGTGCCGCCAAAGAATCCCAGGGAGAACCTATCAAGGGACCCACAGCTTAAAAATCTTGAATGATGAAAACTTTAAGCCCGGGGCCTAAAGATCAGATTCTCCCCCTAATAGAGTTCTATGCAATGTAAATTCGGATTGAGTTCTAACTCTTGAATTGCAGCCAAACCAGAACGGATTAACAATTCAACTCGGTCAGTCGGGGCATTACCACAGCGTAACCAAAGCACTTTAGGGGGTGATCCATACAAACGACTCCGTTCAGCAAAGTCAGCATCCTGAGTCACAATACAAAACCCATTTTTTCTTGCAAATACCCAAATATCAGTGTCTGTTTTTTCTTGTAGCCCGTGCAACTGGACATGGCTAGATTCAGGAAAAAGATCGACTAACCGAGGTATTAACTTATGACTCAAGTTTTGATCGAACAAAAGTTTCAAGTTGACCCTACCGAAATAACAACTCGATGCTCACGATCTGCGGCAAACTCCAGACACGCACGGATATCAGTTTCAGTTAATTCGGGAAAGTCATCTAAAATTTCAGCATGGGACATTCCAGCAGCTAACCACCCTAAAACATCATAGACTGTAATTCTCATGTACCGAATACAAGGTTTACCCCCGCGTTTGTCAGGTTCGATAGTGAGGATTTCTTGGTAACTCATTTTAAATGTCCTTGATTTCTGTAATCAGTTCAACAGTTTTGCGTTCATTGAATAATTGGCTTATCCACTAAAACATTTAGATTGATCGTAATTTGAGTTTGCCAGCCCATAGAGTTAATACATCTCTTGGCTCATTGCGGCTTAATTGATCATACATCGCCCAAATCCAGGCCAGCCGCGCCACCAGTTAAAACCCTCCTAAATGACACTCAGCAGACCCTTCAAAGCCCCCACAGCTTAATCCACTACCCTAAAAGTAGAGCCATCTTAAAACACAAAAAATCCTAGGTAGAATATGGCAACTACATCCCAAGAAGTCTGGCATTTACTCGGCGAACTGCTTGAAGCCCAGAAAGAATCTGACCGTAAATTTCGGGAGTTAACCCAGGAGTCTGATCGTAAATTTCGGGAGCAAAATCAGGAAACCGGGCAGCAGTTCCAAGAATTGAAGGAATTTCTACGTCAACAATCTGAAGAAACGGATCGGCGATTTTGGGAAACAGATCAGATCATCGGTAACTTAGGGAATCGCTTAGGGGAGTTTGTCGAGTGGCAAGTGCGTCCGGCGGCAGTGCGGTTATTCAAAGAGCGGGGAATTGAGGTTCATGAGCTTTCTCGGGATATTTCAGTTCAAGGTACCAGTGGCGATCTTGAAATTGATCTCATGGTAGTTAACGATAACGAAGCAGTTCTGATTGAAGTCAAAAGTAAACTCACCCAAGAGGACGTGGATAATCACCTTAAAGTGTTGTGATTCTGAATGATAAAAAATTTAAGCCCCAGGCCTGGTAGTGCTCTGTTGACCCCAATCCACTGATCAACATGGAGTTAAGAATAACGCTACGCCCATCCATCTGGCCTGGGTCGTGATTCAGAACCCCTGCAATGCGCTTTCCCCCAAATCCCCAGGCGTGGCTTTTTCTTTCATAAAATCTTGACAAAAGTTATCAATTTCTGACTTAGCAAATTTCTTAGCACAATTAGGCTGAATTGAGATTTCCCCAGGATTTCCCCAGGATTTCCCCAGTTCCCCGGAAGTTTTCCACAGACCACCGGAAGTTTTCCACAGGTGATAATGCTGAATCTAGGCTTCCCTGGCTTTCTGGGGAATATCAAGTTTTCCGCAGATATGTATGAAGAAACGTAACAAAAACAACCCTCAAACCCAATGAATTCGTGTCAAGAGGCCCCAAAGACTGTATTCAGGGCAACATTGACAACCTCCCCCCCTGATCGACAACAATGAAACTCCACACACCGAGTCAACCCCAAAGCTGAAGAGGCACTTCCCAACTCCCAAGGTTTGAAATTGACAGTTTTTGCTTACTCTCAGCAGGCCTGGAGCACTGTGCGAGAGATGGGTGGATCATGTTGGTTTTGGTTTTGCCCCTAGGGTCATCGCGTTAAATAGTAGAGGTTAATTATTCATGAACGCACAGGCAACAGTCAGTATCTTGGCGGAAATTCCCGAAGAACTCCATGAGACGTTGAAATCTTACCTAGAACATCATCCTGACTGGGATCAAGACCGGGTTTTTGTAGCCGCTTTATCCTTGTTTTTACTCCAAAATGGAAACTGTGATCGCCGGGCCGCACGGGTTTATTTAGATACCCTCTTTAAGCGTTCCTAGTCCCTTCAGACAGTCATTCACAGGCCCATCCTTGGGGTCACGTTGCAAGCCTATGACCTTGGCTAACTATATGCGGGCAGCTATGGAGCGAGCGGTTTACCATATCCAACCTGAGGATGGCCTCGTCCACGGGGAAATTCCCGGTTTTGTCAACGTCAACGCCCAAGGTCGGACCCTCCTCGAATGTCGCCATGCCCTGACAGAACTCCTCGAAGATTGGGTTGATTTTCGTCTCTCACGGGGCCTGGCTGTACCCACCTTGGATGGGATTGAGCTACCGAGCCGCAACGAATTTTAGGGAACCCCCACAATCAAAGTGCTTGACCCGTTTCAGCCAGTATCCCAGCCGTCAGTCCCCAGCGAACCCCTTAAGATTCTCGATCTGAGCGTCTATGCAGCCTCGACTCCAGATGTGTTTGGCAGAGTGTAAATTTTTGTTAACTTTGCTACCATAGCTTCAATAGGATGTCCATATCGCCAAGAATTTTAGTGAATTGACTCTAGCTCAGTTCCATCAGGGCGCAACTCGGGAGAAGATCATGGCTTTATACGCCGAACTGCATCGTCATTTGGGGGGGGCTGTCGTTCCGCGGATTCTATGGCGGTATTTTCAACGCAATGATGCCCAGTTGGCCAGTCGTTTTCCAAATTATCCTGACTTTGAGCAGTTCTATACCCAACCCCGCAACACTCTAGAAGAATATTTAGAACTCCACTCTTTGGTGGAAAGCGTCCAAACTCCCCAGGCCTTGCCCTACTTTATCTATCGCCTGATCCGCGGGGCCTATGTGTTTGAAAATTTGGCTTACCTGGAATTGCGTTATACCCCCTACCTCCGCACCGATCACAACTTGAGCCAAAATCAACGCCTGGAGCAAATGGCTGAGATTGTCAAAGTCGTTGGCCTGGCCTGTGAAGTGGCTGAATATCCAATTATCACCAGTCAAATTCTCTGTATGCACACCCGCCTCCCCTATGAGGTAAACCAGGCCATCCTCCACTTAGCCGCAGCTATGCCCAATTATGTGTGTGGGGTGGACTTAGCTGGGGGCGACACAGCCTATGGGGAACGGATGACAGAATTTATTGATCTCTATCGCCAGGCCCGGAATTTAGGCCTAAAAACTACAGGCCATCTCTATGAAACCACGGCTGGCTGTTACCCAGAACTCCTCCCTTACCTAATGCGGATTGGCCATGGGATTCAAATTCCACTGCATTACCCCGAATTGCTGCCCCAAGTGGCCCAGGCCGGTCAATGTTTAGAAGTGTGTCCGACAACCTATTTACAAACCGGGACTCTGGAAAGCTTAGATCAGTTGCGGGTGGTCTTTGATCGTTGCTTTGAGGCAGGGGTAGATATTGCCATTTGTACCGATAATGCTGGCCTGCACAATGTCCGCTTGCCCTTTGAGTATGAAAATCTTTTAACGCAAAACTTGATTGACTTTAAGGAACTCCAGGCCTGTCAGGAAGCTGCTTTTCGTCATGCCTTTGCTTGGCCCTATACGGAACCCCCCGCCTCATTGTTATCCCGGTTATTAACAGAAACAGCAGATGAGGAAAACTTTGTAGTCAGTAGCGTATCGTAAACCTGTTAAGGGCTGCTCTTTTCTAAGCAACAGTACAAACCGTTTTGGGTTCCGGTAACGATTCACCAGCGGCTTCATAGGCCATGACCCATGATTCGTAGAGCTTTGCTCGCTCGTAGGGGGCTTGAATCCCTTGCTCTACAGCTTCCGCGTAGGTTTTGCCGTGAGTCCACCACTGCTGCCCGATAAAGTCAGGAAACCCAACCAGAACGCGACCATCCTCCTCTGATCACTGAATCACGATTTGATACCTAAGTTTGTTAGTCATTTAGGTGTTTCTCTATTTGACAAATAGCTCCTAATATAGCATTACTCATTTAGAGCAAGACGGGGACAAGTCAGAAAATGCTTGATGGGCAGTCTTTTTAACATTTCTACTCTCTCAGAACAGCCTGCGTAACGTTATATCTCCTTGTCCTGGTAGCGTTTGGCTGCGGCACTGTCTTGACCCGAAACCGTTATTTTCCCTGCATAGCGTGGATGTACCAATTGGTGTAGCTCCCTTTTCCAGGAAGTTCTGCAAATCCTGCCATTGGTAACAACTGTTTTTGTAGATCGGATGGTGTCAGCATTTGCAGGAGCTTTTGTAATAATGCGGACGTTACAAGAACCCAAACGATTAAAACAACAGCTTGCCCATGACCGAAACTATATTGAATTGCTCTTTACTTAGTTAACCCATAAAACTGAGAAATCGTTGAATCGCAAAGGCATTCACAAGATCAATAAAAAACGCCCCGACCAACGGCAAAATAATAAAGGCCTGGGGGGAGGCTCCAAAGCGTTCTGTAACGGCGGTCATGTTGGCAATCGCTGTGGGAGTTGCGCCTAAAGTTAACCCGGAATAGCCCGCTGCAATTACCGCGGCATTGTAATTTTTTCCCATGACTGGAAACACAACAAAAATGGTGTAAACGGTGCTCAAGGCAAATTGCACTAATAGCAATATTGTCACAGGGCCAGCCACTCCCGCCAATGTCCATAACTGTAAACTCATCAAAGACATGGCTAAAAATAAGCCCAGACTCACATCTGCAATCAAGGCTAAGGAGGAGGTTCCAGCCGGCCAGGGTAAACGCTTAAACAGGTAGGGCATCGTATTGGTGAGGATAATTCCCGCCAGCAAACAAGCGACAAACAAAGGGAGTCTCAAACCCAACGCATCCGTAATTCCATTAATTTGAATCCCCAGGCCCACGGTTAAGCCAATCACAAACACGGCATTGAGCATTGTATTGTAGTTAATTTGGACATTCTCTTGATCTTGGCGAATCCCCACCGTTAAGTCCTGATCAAAACAGTCAGCTTGTAAACGATGTCGTTTAATTAAAAATCGAGCCACCGGTCCACCAATGATGCCACCCAAAACCAGGCCAAAGGTCGCACTGGCAATCCCAATCTCAGACGCGTTCACAATCCCATAATCCCGTTGAAAAATTGGTGCCCAAGCAATGGCTGTTCCGTGACCACCACTGAGGGAAACTGAACCAGCTAAAACACCAATAGGTAAATCCACACCGATGATTCTGGCCACGGTAATTCCGGTAATATTTTGTAAGAACAGATAGATTACAGCGGTAATTAAGAGAATGATTAAGGGTTTGCCACCTTTGAGGAGGGTTTGTAATTTGGCTGATAGTCCAATCGTGGTAAAGAAAACCACTAAAAGAATGTCCCGAATGGGGAGATGAAATTCAACTTGGGTTTTTAATAGGCTATAGCAAATCCCAAAAAAAAGTGAAGCAATCAACCCGCCTGAAACCGCATCTGGAATGTTGTATTCGCGTAAGAATCTGACGTGCTTGGTTAAGTATTTTCCAAAGTAGAGCACTAAAATGGCACTAATAATGGTTTGACGAACATCCAGTTGAATTAAGTTCATCGCAGTTAATTGTCCTCAGCGGCTGGGCGGACTAATGATCTGGGCTAAACTATCTAGCTCAAAATGTCACCATACTAGCAAGAGAAGAAAACCGAGGCGAAAAAGTGGAGATTTATTTAATTGTTGGGGGCCTGGTGGCTGGAACCTTAGCGGGGTTGCTGGGGATTGGTGGCGGAGTGATTATGGTGCCCTTATTGGTGTCTTTGGGCTTTCAACCCGTTGTGGCGGTGGGGACGAGTACGGTCGCGATCATCATTACGGCTGTGGCAGGAACGGTACAAAATGCGCGCATGGGCTATTGGCAACTCAATAAAATTCTTAGTTTAGGGATTCCGGCCGCGTTTACTGCTCCCCTGGGTTCTTATTTGGCTGCCCAATTACCCGATAAATGGTTACTGATTGCCTTTGCAATAATGTTATTAGTAAATATTTACCTAATGCAACTGCGAGCTAATCTTAAGGAATCACCAGAAACCAGTTTCAATCAATCTGAGGATCAAGCTACTCCTGTAAACAGCCAAACTAATTTATTACAACGATTTGGGGCTGTAATGTTTATTGGTGGGATTGCGGGATTAATGGCCGGCTTATTTGGCATTGGTGGAGGGGTGATTATGGTGTCTTTACAGGTGCTCTTGTTGGGGGACACGATTAAAGCTGCAATTCAAACCAGCTTGGCGGTGATCATGATTACGGCGGTTTCAGCGGTTATTGCCCATGGGGTTCAAGGGAATGTTGCGGTCATGCCGGGGATTATTCTGGGCCTGGGGGGGGTTTTAGCCACACAATTCAGTACGCGCCTGTTACCCCGCTTACCCAATCAGGTGGTAATCCTATTATTTAATGTATTTATGTTAGTCATGTCTGGGTATATCTATTACCAGGCCCTCAATCTTCCCTAAACAGCGATGAATTAAACCAATCGTGACGGCGGGGACTTCTAACTGCGGGGTAATCCCAACATTGGGCAAGGTAATAAATTCCCGGATGGCCTGGGGATTGAGTTTTGCCAGTTCTTGGCCCAAACTTAGGGATGAAAGTTGCGCCTCACTGCCCCAAATAAAAAATGTTGGTGTTGTTAGCGTCGGTAAGTAATCGGCCAAGTCAAAACAAAGATCACCCCGGACAAAAGCCAGGGCGGCACAATCCGCATTTTCCATTTCCGCCGACCGTAAGTAAGCCTTGACCATTGCGGGACTGATCTGCTCCGGGTTGGCAAATTGCCGTTGGCCCATAAAAGTTTGAATCCCAAATTCGGTGGCAATCCCGAACCGATAGACCACTTGATCCAGGCCTGGGGTGGCAATTAACTGAGCCAGCCATGTGTCGCGAAAATCTTGCCCAAAATCACTGAGACCACTGGGATGAAACAAAATCAGGGCCTGGAGTTTTTCCGGGATGGCAATAGCGGCTCGAATCACCAGGCCTGCGGTTAAGGATGAGGCAATCACCACAATTGGCCCAGTCTCGGCAAAGTGGCTAATCAGGGTTTCCAGCAGTTGTAAGTAATCCAAATCTGTATAGTCACGGCGGGGATGCTCTGAATCTCCCCAACCAATCAAATCAGGGGCAATCACCCGATAGTGGGCGGCAAAGGCGGGATAAACTAGTGACCATTCATAGCTAGAGGAACCACCCCCAAACCCATGCAGGAACAAAAGAGTTGTCAGAGGTGTATTAGCGACCGTGATCTCCGGGCCTCCACGGGCATAGGCGACGCGACCTAAATCTGTTAGCAATGATTGGCGAGAGAATCCGGGTGCGAGTTCCATAGATCAAGCCATGAACTTACTTAAACCTAACAGATTTCATCAGTGTTTTTATCACAATCCTGCGGGGATTTAGTAGAGCTACTTGTAAGAAATACTCTCCTACTTGCTTAAGCTCAATTCAGTGGTTTGCAAAATTGTCATAATTCTAATAACTTAATACCACGTTAATGTCTTCAAAACTGATTTAAAAGTATGATCACAAAAGCTAGTTTTTTAATGGTACATATCAAATTGCTAGATAAATGTTTCAATAAAAAACAGAATCAATGAAATCTAAATTGATGAATAAATTGAAAAAATAAATAAAAATTTAACAAATATTAAATATATAAACTAATACTAGATGATCATTGATAGACTCTTGTTAATTCATCATTCAGCTATTCATCGGAATTGATCACGTTATAATTATCTTCAATTCCATCTTTGATTCTGCTTTGATTACTCAAATTGGATTAGCGATAGTTCTGGGCCTGGGCTGTTCGGTCTTGGGTGGCCTGCCAATAATTAACGGGTTGAGCCTCCTATGCTTGAAACGCCCCTTATCCCAATTGGGTACAGGTAATGTGGGGGTATCGGCAGCCTTTTATCACGGGGGGACTGTTTTCGGGATTTTGGCCGTTTGCTCGGAAGCAGCGAAGGGAATTTTAGCCGTTCTTTGGATGCAAAACTGGTTTCCAGATTTAGCCGTTGGCCCCTGGTTAGCCCTACTCTGCTTGGTGGCGGGACGTTATTGTTGGGGCAATGGGGCCGGGACAACCAATGTGGTTTGGGGAGTCCTATGGTTTGCCCCTGGGGTGGCCTGGTTAACGGTGTTGATTAGTGGCGTGAGCTTTACAATTTTTCGACAACGGCAACAGGGGCGGCTCGTGGCGTTAATTGTTTTCCCAGTCATGGTGGCTTTAATTCGTCGCTCTGTCCCGGAAACATTGGCCGCTGGAGTTTTAGCCTTAACCTTGGGTTGGATTTATGAGGATTTGCCCGATGATTTAGCCTTAAACAAGCACCAGGCCAGGCCGGAGAGTCAAGTCATGTTTCAATTTTTCCAAGGGGATCGCGCCCTATTGAGTTTGGATCAACCCCTGTCTCCCGAAAAAGTCGGTCATAAAGCGGCTACCCTCAGTCAACTGAAACGCTGGGGCTATGCTGTGCCAATGGGTTGGGTATTACCGGCGGGCGATGACCCGGAACCCCTAATTACCAGCCTGAACGTTGATGCTGCCCATCCTTTGGTAGCCCGTTCTTCAGCCGCTGGGGAAGACTCCTTAACCACTGCCATGGCCGGCCAATATGCCAGTTTTTTGGATATTACCAACTCAGAACAACTCACCCAGGCCCTAATTGGCGTGCAACAGTCCTATCACCGAGTTAAGGATGATTCCGCTGCCGCTACCTTAAATGATTCTGGGATGGCCGTCCTTGTCCAAGTCCAAATTCAGGGGGTCTTTTCTGGGGTGGCCTTTAGTCGAGATCCCCTCTGGGGTGGCTTAGATTGTGTGGCAGTGGAAACCTTACCCGGCCCGGCCAGTCGCGTTGTTTCGGGGCAATTTACGCCGGAGTCCTATCGAGTCTTGTTTGATGAACAGGGGCCAATCCCTGACCAATTAAAGATCACGGGAGATGTGCCCGCGGCGGTGATTCTGGAAGTGGCTCGCCTGTGTCGAGAATTAGAAGCTCGCTATCATGGCATTCCTCAGGATCTGGAATGGACCTATGACGGACAAACCATTTGGATTCTCCAGGCCCGGCCGATTACCACCCTATTACCGATTTGGACGCGTAAAATTGCCGCCGAAGTCATTCCTGGCGTAATTCATCCCCTCACTTGGTCAATTAATCGGCCGCTCACCTGTGGGGTCTGGGGAGACATTTTTTCCCTCGTTTTAGGTCAAGCGGCTCAGGGATTAGATTTCCAGGCCACCGCGGATCTCCATTTTGGCCGGGCTTATTTTAATGCCACCCTTTTAGGGACAATTTTTCGCCGCATGGGCCTGCCCCCAGAGAGTTTAGAGTTTCTGACTCGGGGCACAAAAATGAGCCGGCCGCCCTTGAGCACCACCTTGAAAGCCTTACCTGGCCTGGGGAAACTGGGCAAACGAGAATGGCAATTAGAGCGCGATTGGCAACGGGACTCCCAGAAACACCTCCACCCCCTCCTCCAGGAACTCCAAGCGCATCCCATCACTGCCACTGCGGATCCCCTCTGGTTACTCAATCGCATCAAAAAAATCTTGACAGGCCTGGAAATTGCCACCTACTACAACATTATGGCCCCCTTGAGTGCTGCCCTCAGACAAGCCCTCAGTCGCGTCCACCCTGAAACTCTCGATACCAGTACCAGCCCGGAAACTGCATCCTTGAAAGCCTTAACGACAATTGCTCAACAGGTTCAAGAGATTCTGAAGACAGATGTAGCTACGGCCCCAGAAACCCTCAAACAGGCCTTAGAAAAGATTCCTGAAGGAAAAGCCGTTTTAGGAGATTTAGAGAAATTCTTGCAGACCTTTGGCTATATCAGCCCCACAGCTACGGATATTTCTGTGCCGACTTGGCAAGAGACCCCAGACCTAGTGTGGCAGTTGTTAGGCAGTTTAGTGGGCCAGTCAACATTCGCTCATCGGCCTAAATTCAATCAAAAAGCCAAGGCCTGGGTGCAGGCGCGGATCAATCTTAAGGGGGATGTGGCTACAGTCTATGGTCAACTCCTGGCAAATTTACGTTGGACGGTTCTTGGCCTGGAAAACCAATGGCTTAAAAACGGGCAGCTCTTGACCCAGGGGGATATTTTCTTCCTCCAGTTTAATGAGGTGACTACGGCAATTCAAGCTCCCCAAACGATGGATTGGCCAAACTATCAAGAACTCATTGAGAACCGCCGTCGAGAATTTAACGCACTGCAAAATTTAGAACCCATTCCCTATGTTGTTTACGGTCAAAATCCTCAACTACCCATCTCCGTCACCAGGCAGCAGACCTCAACTTGGCAAGGGATTGGAGCCAGTCCGGGTATCGCTCAAGGCAGAGTCCAAATCATTCACAACCCAAGCCAGGCCCTGCGGGTTCCGCCCAATACGATTGTGGTTGTCCCCTACACAGATGCGGGCTGGTTGCCAGTACTGACGGGAGCCGTGGGCATTATTGCTGAAGTGGGTGGCCGTTTATCCCATGGGGCAATTGTAGCCAGAGAGTTAGGCATTCCCGCCATTATGGGTTTGGAGCAAGCCACTCAACATCTAAAAACGGGACAGCAGATTCAGATGAACGGGCAAACAGGCAAGATTACCCTGCTAGAAACCTAACTCAGTCTTAGCTCCCTAAGCCCAAGGCTCAGTCATGATGCAAACTCATCAGCTCTAGATGCTCAAACCCCGAAAACCATTGATCCTCCATTTAAAATATTTTCTGAGACTCTAGCAAGCAGCAATGATTTTTGAGATCGAGTGAATAATTATTTTTTGGCGTAAGATTTTGATGCCAAGCTATAGAAATACCCAACTGCTATAGGACTATTTATAAATGCATTATTTACACATTCATGAATCG